>DASYWB010000089.1:0-15362 GCA_035936495.1 Thermomicrobiales bacterium | reverse complement strand
TCTATCGCATTCAGGCGCTGTCAGGGCCTGGCGGGGAAACCGGGGACGCGGGTGCCTTCTGTGCGTGCATCTGTCTGCATGATCTTGCAGTTCTACTCAGTTTGCCCGTATAGTCGTCTTGCTCTCGGAAACTCAGCGTCTGAGTCCCTGGCTCACGCCAGGGTCGTGGAGAGCGTTGTAGCAAGAAGGGAATCCGCCATGCGCAAGAACGCGCTGTTGTTCCTCGCCGCGTTCATCATGTTTGTCTCTGCGGCATCGCCCGCGGCAGCCGTCACCGACGGGACTCCGGACGACGCCCATCCCTACGTCGGTTTGGTCGTCTTCTATGACGCCTCCGGCACCGCGACGCATCGTTGTAGCGGAACGCTCCTCTCAGCGAAGGTCTTCCTGACCGCAGGCCATTGCACGTCCGGCGCGAGTTCGGCGCAGGTGTACTTTGGCCAAGAGATAACCCTGGAGTCCGGATATCCCTACACTGGAGGCTACGTTGGAACGCCCTACACGTATGCGGGATACGACGGTTTCGCGACGTTCCCGAACACCGGGGACCTTGGCATCGTCGTTCTCAAGAAGGGAGTAAAGCTTGGCACCTACGGGGTTCTTTCAGATGTCGGCACCCTCGATAGCCTAGCGACCCAGCGGGGCCAGCAGTCAACCAGCTTCACGGTCGTTGGCTACGGGCTCCAGGCGGTCAAACCGGACCTTCTCGCCGACCGCGTCCGGCTCCAAGCAGAAGTCCAACTGATCAACCTGACGAACGCCCTCAGCGATGGGTACAACATCCACCATACAAACGCGAAGGGCACAGGCGGCGGAACCTGCTTTGGTGATTCCGGTGGTCCGGTCTTCCTCCCCGGCACCAATATCATCGTCGGGGTCACGTCGTTCGGGCTGAACGCGAATTGCGTCGGCAACGGCTTCGCCTACCGGGTCGATACGGCCGCCGCGCAGGAATTCATCTATAGCTTCCTCAAATAAGAGTTTGCGCCAATAGGGAGAGTTTCTGCGGCGGCATCGTACAAGACGAGCGCACCATGAGCGGCTCCCGGCGTTCGGTCACAGACACGACCTCAGCCTATTGGCGCAAGCTCTAAGCCACGAGACCACCGCGGCACCTTCGGCCGAGTGCGGTAAGGGCGGCGCGTCCCCCAACAGTTCAGGGATGTGCCCGCCCCCCCTCTTTCGCTCCTGACGCGGAGCCTGAGAGGGCGCGTGGAGCACGCTCCCAAGATGGAGTTGAAAGGCCGCACAGAGCAAGCCTATCCCAGCCTCCCGGTTTCCCACTTTCCCAATCCTTTTCGAGCATGGCGTGGAGAGGAACCGGCTCTCCGTGTGCCCCCCCGGCTCCCGTGGTTCAACGCCATGCGGAATCGGTCTCAGCTTGATACACTGCGCTGCTCAGAGATTGGCGGAAGTCAGGAGACCATTGAGGGAGGCGATCAGTGAAGCTTGTTAACCCAGTGAGAGAAACGCTCCGCGATGGAGGAGTGTGCATCGGTACGTTCCTCAACTTTCCGTCGCCCGAGCTCGTGGAGATCTGCGCGCTCGCCGGGTTTGACTTCGTGCTGATTGACGCTGAGCACGGCCCGATCACCCCGGAGTCCTGCTACACGATGATTCTCGCCGCCGAGGCGCGCGGTATTCCGACCCTCGCCCGGATCGGTGAACACGACCGGCAGGTCATCCTCAAGTACCTCGACATCGGCATCGGGGGCGTCGTTGTGCCGCAGGTGAATGATGCCGCGACCGCGCGGCAGATGGTCCAAGCTCTGCGGTACGCGCCGCTTGGGTTCCGGGGAGTCGCCGGCGGACGAACGTATGACTACGGCCAAGGCGCGCCAGCGGTGACGCTCATCCCCAAGCTGAATGAGCGCATCCTGAGCTCGGTCCAATTCGAGCATATCGACGCGCTCGATAACATTGATGAGATTTTGGCGACACCGGACCTTGACGTGCTCTTCGTCGGGCCAAACGACCTGGCCCAATCAATGGGCTACCCGGGCCAGCCACTGCACCCGGAGGTCCAAGCCATCATCGACCGCGTCGTGGCCGCCGCCAGGGGCGGGCCCGTCGCGCTCGGAACGGTCGCCTTCGATCCGGAATCGACCAAGCGACAGATCGAACGCGGATTCCGGCTGATCGCCGGCAATCTTCCCTCGCTCATTGCCGGGGCTGCGCGAAAGTATCTTGATGCCGCTCGGGCTTGAGCTGGTACGACACGTTACCTACGTCTTCGCCGCGCGCAACACGTAAAGGATGATGACCGCTCCGATTGTCGCCACGATCAGCGATCCGAGTAGGGTATATCCGAACGCGACATCGAGCACGTCGAGGATCCATCCGCCGAGAAGCCCACCGAGCACACCGACGAGCAGCGCCCCGATTGCCCCACCTGGGGTACGTCCCGGCACGATCAGGCTGGCGATCCCTCCCGCGATGAGGCCAACGAGAAGCCAAACCACTATTGATCCGATATCCACCTCGAGCCCCTTTCAAGAACGCCTCGGGGTAATTAGTCGACCATCAGTGGCCTGATCTTGCCCCTAGCCATCATTGATTCTAGGAACGCAAAAGCAGTGCCTAGACCATTCGCGGCCTCTGCGGCCTCGATGGCTTGAGTGTAGCCGGACCGGATTCCCGCGAGGCTTATGAGTGCGCCTCGGCTGGCTCAGCTCGTCGCCACGGGCGTTTCCCGGCTAGGCACCTTCGACCCACCACGGCCTTGCCGCATTGTCGCCTCCCGGTAAAGCCCGTGGGATACCGGCGGGGCAGCGTGCAGACCTAAGCGTGCGCCGCAACCTGGCGCCAACAGCAAGCACGGCCAGGGGATCCCGACCTCGTACAGGCAGCCCGGCGTGGCCGCCCTCTCTCCAATCGACCGCGTTCAAAAGGGACCAGAAAGCACGGAGCGATAGCACCGCTCCGGACCAGATACGAGTTCTTTGTCGCCAGTCGTAACGCCCCTTTATGGGTATGACGTTGTGCAAATTCCACGCGGGGTATTGCCGCCTTAAAGACGCTTGTGCTATCGTGCCGCTACGATACACGATATGAGGGGCTTCAGTGCGCTATTCAGCGATTCCGAGGAATCGAGTAACTGGTGCCGCTATCGCCCCGCAGACATGTTTCGGCGATTCAGCGCCATGGGCCGTGGCCCGGGCCTGACCGGCTCCCACACGGGATGAGAGGAGCGACGATGGTCGCAACACCTATGTCAGAAGCGGATCGACGTATCGAGCAGTACGGTGGCGCACGGGGAACAAGCGCGGCCCTGCTAGAGGTGACTGGCCTCAAGACCCAATTCTTCACACAGGACGGCACCGTCAAAGCGGTTGACGATGTCTCGTTCTACGTCATGCCCGGCGAAACCCTCGGCATCGTCGGCGAGTCGGGCTGCGGAAAGAGCATGACGGGCCTTTCCATCATGCGCCTCATCCCCAACCCCCCGGGCAAGATCGTCCAGGGGGAGATCATCTTCAGTGGCAAGGACATCCTCAAGATGTCGGAAGATCAGGTCCGCTCCATCAGGGGCAATGACATCGCCATGATCTTCCAAGACCCCATGACGTCGCTCAATCCGGTCCTGACGATCAACCGCCAGATCAGCGAGTCCTTAGAGCTCCACATGGGGATGAACAAGAGTCAAGCGAAACGGCGGTCCATTGAGCTCTTGGAGATGGTGGGGATTCCCAATGCCAGCGAGCGGGTGGACCAGTATCCGCATCAGTTCTCCGGCGGTATGCGACAGCGCGTGATGATCGCTATGGCACTCTCCTGCAACCCAAAACTCATCATCGCCGACGAGCCCACGACGGCGCTTGACGTCACGATCCAAGCCCAGATTCTTGATCTGATGCGAGTGCTGCAAACCGAGAGCGGCACCGGCGTGATCCTCATCACGCACTCGATGGGCGTTGTCGCCGGGATGAGCGACCGGATTCAAGTAATGTACGCCGGCCACATCGTCGAGACCGCCAGCACTGAAGAGATCTTTGCGAATCCCCGGCACCCCTACACCGTCGGTCTCATGAAGTCCATCCCGCGCTTGGATGCGACGGAGAAATCCAAGCTTGAACCGATCCGGGGCCTGCCGCCTGACCTCATTGACCTTCCCGACATGTGCCCGTTTGTCCCGCGCTGCAACTACGCGCAGGAGAAGTGCGAGCAGAAGAACCCGCCGCTCCTCGAGGTCCAGCCGGGACATTATTCAGCATGCTGGTATTGGGAAGAGGTCAGCAAGGCCTCGGACGCGGCCAAGGTCGCCGCCGCGCATCATCACCCGGATCCCACCGATCCCAGAAGCGAGGCTGTGGTGGACGAAGCTGTGCTCGGTAAGAATCCAGCTCAATACACCGAGCCTGAAACACCGAGGAGAGGGGTCTAATGGCCACCACGATAGACCGCCGCACGCAGCCGATAGCCACGGCAAACGGCAATGCCGATCACGACGATGCCCTGCTGACCGTCAAAGACCTCGTCATGCACTTCCCGCTGACGCAAGGCATCATCTTCCAGCGAAAGGTCGGCGCCGTCCAGGCCGTCGACGGTATCTCGTTCCAAGTCCGACGTGGAGAGACCCTCGGTCTCGTAGGCGAGTCCGGGTGTGGGAAGAGCACCACGGGCCGCGCCATCCTCCAGCTCTACAAGCCGACGTCCGGCGAGGTCGTCTTCAACGGCAAGGACCTCACGAAACTAGACGGTGGCGATATGCGCCGCATGCGCCGTCATCTCCAGATGATCTTCCAAGACCCTTACGCGTCGCTCAATCCGCGGATGACCGTTGGCAACATCGTCTCCGAACCGATGCAGATCCATCGCCTCGTGCCGAAGAACGAGCGCACCCAGCGCGTTCAGGAACTGCTCCAGACCGTTGGTCTCAATCCCTACTTCGCCAACCGGTATCCGCACGAGTTCTCCGGCGGTCAGCGACAGCGCATCGGCATCGCCCGCGCGCTCGCGGCGAACCCTGACTTCATCGTGGCCGACGAGCCCGTCTCCGCGCTCGACGTCTCCATCCAGGCCCAGATCGTCAACCTGATGGAGGACCTCCAAGAGCAGTTCGGTCTGACCTATCTCTTCATCGCGCATGATCTCTCGGTGGTGAAGCACATCTCCAACCGGGTCGCCGTCATGTACCTTGGCAAGATCGTGGAGCTCGCCGACAGCCGTTCCCTCTATGACGATCCGCTGCATCCGTATACCAAGGCGCTCCTCTCGGCCGTGCCGATCCCAGACCCCGTGATCGAGAAGCGCCGCGAGCGGATCATCCTCAGCGGCGATGTCCCGAGCCCGATCAACCCGCCGCCCGGTTGCCACTTCCACACCCGTTGTCCGTACGCGATGGAGGTCTGCCGGCACGTCGATCCCATCTTCGCCCCTCAGGGTGGCGGCCACCACGTCGCCTGCCATCTCTATCCGGGCTCTGGCGCTGAGCAGTATGAGGGTCAGGGTCAGAACACCTTCGCGGCGATCTAGCGCGTGTTCAATTTCGACGCCCGGCCACCCGAGATCATCTTTGCGATTTTTTTCTCGTTCATCATCGCCACCACGATCCACGAGTTCATGCACGCCTGGACCGCCAAGCAGCTCGGCGACGACACGGCCGAGCGGCTCGGCCGTGTCACCTTCAACCCGGTGATGCATTTCGAGCCTTTCGGTTTGATTGGAATGTTTCTCATATCGATTGGGGTCCCAGCGATTGGATGGGGCAAACCGGTTCCGGTCAACCCATCGCGCCTGCGGGCGGTTCGTGGGCGCGGGCAGCTCGGCATGGGCATCGTCGCGCTGGCCGGTCCCGTCTCCAACGTCGTGCAAGCCGGAATCATCGCCCTCGGACTCCGCGCCGCTTCGAGCAGCGGGATCGACCTAGGGAGTCTCCGCTTCTATCTGGAGTGGTTCGTCTGGGTAAATATCCTGCTCGCCTCGTTCAATATGATTCCGATCCCACCGCTGGATGGCCATAAGATCCTGATGGCGGTCCTTCCGAACTTTTGGTACCCCGTCTTGGCTCCGTTGGAGCGATATGGCTTTATCATCCTGCTGGTTCTGATCTTCGTCGGTGGCAGCGCTGGCGCCTCGGTCATCTCCGCAATGATTTCACCCATGCGAGACCTTCTCCTGGGGATCATGTTCTGATCGATACCACGCAGTCATGGCGATCTCGGATCGGGCAAGGTCTGCAAGCCCTCTCCCCTTTGCCACGTCGCCATCGGGACGAGTCGGGGTTGGCACTCCTCTCGACCGCTCTAGGCGAAGCGTTTGAACGCCTCTCACGATTCGACCAAGCACATCTCCTGGCAGTGCGACAAGTACTCTGCTCCGCCAGCCCCGTTTCTCTCGACCTCCAACACGCTGCCCTGCTGCACGATATCGCCAAAGCGGGGACGATCCACCAACCTGGCCGGGTCCGTCTGCCCCATCGCGTCGGGGCGGTGGTCTTGCGGCGTTATTGGCCATCCGGGTTGGAACGCCTCGCCCGCCTGCCCGCCCCGCGTTGGCGGGCAGGCTTTGCTCTGGCCGTTCATCACCCGGCCCTCGGAGCGAAGATGGCGGCAGACCTTGGTTGCTCTGCCCGGACCTGCTGGCTCATCCATCATCATCATGACATGCCGCCACCCGACGACCCGGAGCTGCTCCTGCTGATCGCCGCTGACCGTGACGGGGCCTAACCGCTCACGTAGACTTATACCGGCCTCGAACGGACACTCGTGATCGAAGAATCCACACTCGCCGGCAACAGCCCCTCTCCCGGTCCCCGAGTTCAGTGAGGGCTCGTCAGCAATGTACGCGACGAATGGCACCGGCGAATTGGCCGGGATAATGAAGGCATGAATCCGTGAGTATCGCCCCACAAACCCTCGGCAACTACCAACTCCGACTCCGCGGCTTCGATGGACCGCTCGATGTCTTGCTGCGCTTGATCGAGCGAAACCAGCTACCAATCGCCGACGTCTCGCTCGTCACCGTAACGCGTCAGTTTCTCGACTACATCGAGTCCGATGAGGTGCCACCGACCTCGCTGGCCGAGTTCGCCGCCGTTGGCTCGCGTCTGGTGCTCCTTAAGTCGCGTTCGCTGCTCCCGCGCCCTCCCCTCGCCGACGACGACGAGGCGAGCAACGATCTAGTCACCGAGTTGATCGAATATCAGGCCGTCAAGCAGGCTGCCGAACGTTTCGCGGCATGGGATCTTGCCGGCGCCGGTGCATTCGCCCCCCGGCCCGAGGCGGTCGCGGCTCCCGTCGCGGTAGGTCCGCAACCACTAGCCATGCACCAGCCTCGTAGCCTCGCCCGGGCACTCCGGCGACGCCTCTTTGCGGCACCGTCACGCTCCGAGCCCTTTCCCGTCCGGCCCGTCGTCACCCTGCGGCAAATGGCCGAGCGACTCCTTGGCCATCTCGGCCAGCACCGCTCGATCCCTTTCTCGAGCGTCGTGGGCCAATCGGCGACGCGGCAGGAGCTTCTCATGGCATTTCAAGCCCTCCTGGTCCTCGTGCGACGCGAACTAGTCGTCGCCGAGCAACCGACGCTCTTCGCTGAGATCACCGTGCGCCGGCACGATCGAGAGGCGGCGGGTAAGGCGGACCACTACCCCCGACTCTTGGAAACGGAATCAGCCGATGGCTAGCGGCGAGCGTTCGAACCGAGCCAGGCACCCCGAGGACTCCGGCCTGGAAGAGCCACGACGCCAGACCGACATCGGATTGATCGAACGCGACGGCCCGCCGCCCGGCCCTGAGGTGGCATCGCTCATCGAAGCCCTCTTACTCATCGCCCCAGGACCCTCCACCATCGACGAGCTTGCCAGAGGCGCCGGCGTTGCGCCGGCCGAGGTCACAGCCGCGATCGCCGAGCTTTGTGAGCGTTCGGACCGAGGATGGGTGATCCAAACCCATGACGACGCCGTTCAGCTGGCCACGGCGCCCCGCTTCGCCCGATTCGTCCGTCGGTTCCTAGGGTTGGATCGAGAAGCGCGTCTCTCACCAGCCGCGCTGGAAACGCTGGCGATCATCGCCTACCAACAGCCGGTCACCCGCGCGGAGATCGAAGCGATCCGGGGAGTCGATAGCGCGAGCGTCCTCGCCACGTTACACGACCGCGGCCTGATCGCCGTCGCCGGCCGGCTGACGACCCCGGGCCAGCCCATTCAGTACGCGACGACGGCGGACTTTCTCCGTCACTTCGGCCTCGCATCGCTCGACGACCTTCCGGCTCTCGGCCAGATCGAAGGCCGCGACGCCCGTGATGCGCTGCAAGCCGCGATCGCGACCGCCGAGTCCTGAATCGACTCCGGATCTTAGCGCCCACAGGGCGAGAGATGGGCATTCGTACGGAATTTGCATGCATGGTGGGTAGACGACCGCGAGGCCCCCTGGACACGGGGACCGGGAGAGGGACTCACGCGCAGCATCGGCGTTCGCCCTAAATCCGTATCAGACGAGGACTATCCGGCGACGCCGGCGAGCGTGCGAACATGTGAAACGGCGTTGGCGACGATATCGACCACCTCGTCGATCTCCTCGGCGGTGTTGTCCCATCCGAGCGTAAACCGGACACTCGACCGGCAACGCTCGGGCGTGTGCCCCATTGCCTCGAGGACGTGGCTTGGCTCCGCCTTGCCCGCGGTGCAGGCCGATCCGGCGGAAGCGGCGACCCCTTGAAGATCAAGTGTCAAGAGCAAGGTCTCACCCTGCACGCCGCGGAACGCCAGGTTCGCGTTGTTCGGTAGACGACACTCGCCCATCGATGGGCCGTTGACAACCATCTCAGGCACAACATCGGCGAGCCTATGGACGAGCTGATCTCGTAAGGTCCGGCAGTGGGCGTTGTACGCCTCTCGGCGGGCATCAGCTTTCGCCAAGGCCACCGCCATGCCCACGATCCCCGGCACATTCTCGGTACCGCCTCGTCGTCCGCCCTCCTGACCGCCGCCCCGCTGCGTCCATGCCAGGTGCGAGCCAGACCGAGCGTACAGAAGACCGACCCCTTTCGGCCCGTAGAACTTATGGGCCGAAAGCGTTAGCAAATCGGCATTGAGGGTATCGACGTTGAGCGTCAGCACACCGGCGGCTTGAACAGCGTCCGTGTGGAACAGAACCCCGTGCCGGCGCGCCACCGCGCCGATCTCCGCCACGGGCTGAATCGCTCCGACCTCGTTGTTGGCGTACATGACCGACACGAGACACGTTTCCGGACGGATCAACGCTTCCACGTCCGCCGCGCTGACCCGCCCTTCGTCATCGCAGGGTACGTAACTGACTGCAAAACCCTGCTGCGCTAACCACTCGGCCGCGTACAGCACCGCCGAGTGTTCAATCGCCGTGGTAACGATGTGCGGCCACGGCCCTTCTGGATGCCGTTGGCGGGCGAGCCAGGCAACCCCGGACAGCGCCAGGTTATCGCTCTCGGTGGCCCCACTCGTGACAATGATCTCCGACGCCTGACAGCTGAGCACGCCGGCCATGGCCAAGCGGGCCTTATCGACGACTGCGCGCGCATCCTGACCGAGACGGTAGACGCTCGACGGATTGCCGAAATGCTCCTGGAAAAACGGCTGCATCGCCGCCAGGACCTTGGGATCCACGGGCGTGGTCGCGGCGTGATCCAGGTAAACCGTGTCGCCGATCATGTGCGCCGTTCTCCAGAGTCAGCCGCTCCAATTAGGCAGGCGCGGCGTCGCTGGCTCAACCCCCCGACGACCGATAGCCGCGCCGACGGCATGGTCTTGGGTCACCCGTCGCTCTTCGCGAATCGCCGGAGATCTGAGCACGCGGGCTAATCGGACGGTCCTCGAGAGCGTGGCCGAGCGCGGTCGCTTCTACCCAGTGGCGCTGATTTCTACCGGCCGTTCCGGCAGGTTCGCCGCGCCGGGACGGACGAGATCCTCGAGTGTCGTCGAGTCGAGGGCTTCGATGATGGAGTCTCGCACCTTCAGCCAGACCGGCCGTGTCTCACACCCGATAATGAGGGGACACGTTTGGTCGGCCGGGTCTTCCGAGACGCAGTCCATCGGCGCGACGGGGCCTTCCATCACCCGGTAGACATCGCCAACCCGGATCGCTGACGGCGCGCGGCTCAGGAGATAACCGCCGTGGGCACCTCGCTTGCTAACCACGAGCCCTGCATTTCGCAGAGGGGCGATGAGTTGTTCAAGATAGGCCGCCGGTACCGAGGAGTCCCGCGCAACGGCCGCCAACGTGACCGGACCAGACCCGTAATGCCGCGCCAGCGACACCATTGCTCGCACGCCGTATTCTCCGCGCGTCGAAACCTTCATACCGCCTCCTAGGCGAACACCTCCCATGGGGCGAGCCTAAGCCTCGTGTCTCCTATCGCCAAGGGGATCATACTCGAAGCGCAACCACCATTGCTTTTCACCGGCACGAACGAACGACTTCCCAGAAGCGATTCCCGACGACCTGTGACGCGTGACCGAATACCGTTGACAGCTTGCCTCTGCCCGGTCCCGACTCGAGGTGACGATAGACATGCACGAAGCGGTCGGCCGTAAAGATCCCCCGGTAGACACCTTCCTCGGTCACCGGCAACGCCCACCGATCGATCCGGTGCATCAACTGTTGGACATCGAACATGGACTGTTGCGCGTCAACCGATACGATCTCCCGGTCCATCACGTCACCGACCGTGTGAACGTCCATACCTCCATTGAGGTCTTGCAAAAGCTGAGCCCGCCATAGCATCCCGACGACACGGCCCTCGTCCGTCACCACGACGTCGCGTGGCCCGCCGCGCAGGGCATAGGTCAACGGCCGGGTCGGCGCGATGCCGCCGAAATCCCAGAGCGCGAATTGACCGACGTGGAGGCGGCGCATGGCGGATTCCAACCGGACATGCCGGCCCTCGGCGCGCGCCGCCACGATCACGAAGGCGCCCACGAGCGGGAGCGTGAATTCACGAAGATAGAGCCCCAAGAGGATGATCACGACGGAAACCGCCTGCCCGGCCCAGACCGCGACGCGCGTCGCAACGTTCCGGTCGGTCAGCAGCGTCAGACCGGCTCGCAGCACCCGCCCCCCGTCCATAGGAAACGCGGGCAGCATGTTGAAGGCCACCAGCATGACATTGATGAGCAATAGGTAGAGGAGCAACGAGCCAACGCCAGCCGTCATGGCGGTCTCTGAGACAAACTCGCCTACGGATGTATGGCCGTGAACGACGGCGTAGAGGGCCAGCAGGGGAATAATCCCTACCGCAATCGCGACGTTGACCGCTGGCCCGGCGAGCGCGATGACCATCTCAGTCATCGGACGCGCCGGCATATTCTCGACGCGGGCCACGCCGCCCATCGGCCAGAGCGTGATGTCGTGGACTCGAAACCCATACTGCATGGCCATTACGCTGTGGCCGAGCTCATGGAGCACCACGCACCCAAAGACGAGCGCTGTCAACAGGAGCCCAAACAAGAACGCCGCCCCACCCGTCCCGAATCGCTCACGATCCAAGAGGACCCAGAGCAACACCAAGCTAAAGGTGGGATGCACCTTAATCGCAATACCCTGCACTCGGCCAAGCGTAAGGGAACGCATCACTGCCTACTCTGGTTAAGATCGCCCCACGGTGACGTGTCCTACGAGCTACCCACCCCGGCTTGTTACCATCATACCGCCGAAAACGGCCCCTGTACAGGAAATTTGGGCTCATCCCTCCTTACTCGCGCCGCCTGCGATGCGAGATCATGTCATGCCGCGCTGTCCTGTGATGCATAAAAATAGCAAGACGCTTGCCACCAATATCACCGCTGTCTATACTCACCAGCGGAACAACGTATACGATCTCGGCGACCGCTCTTCGCCCGCCGGCAACCGCGGATCCGCCGGACGGCAGTTTGCCCCGGTCATAACCGGTCTCCCGGTCCGGCACGGCGGCAAGAATCTACGCAGCCGTCCAGTGGCAGGATGCAACGAGAGAAGAGGCATATGGAGCACGGATTTGACTTTGGCCAGGAGATGCGGACCTGGGTTTCCCCTAGTCTCATTGAGGCAAACTACATTCTCAGTCTCTCACGAATGGAGCTGGAACAGGTCATCGCGGCCGAGATGGACGCAAACCCCGCGCTTGAAGCGGACGAACGCCAGACCTGCCCACTCTGCGGCTGCGTTCTCGATGGCACGTTTTGTCCCACCTGCCTAATCAGTCAGCGACAGCCGCACGAGAGCGAAGGGTACGAGGACTTTCCCGAAACGATGCTCTCGACACCCGTCACACGAGAGGATTCCGACGAGTTCGACCCGATGACGCTCGTCGCCTCGGGGATTAGCCTGCCGGAGCAAATCCTCGTCGATGCCCGCACGGTCCTGGAGCCGCACGAATATCCCGTTGCCGAGTACCTGATCGATGCGCTTGACGAGCGCGGGTTCTTAGTCATCGATCTTGATGAGCTGGCCGCGGCGATCAAATGGGACCGCGCCGATATCGAGTCTGTGCTGGAGGTCATTCAAGACGTCGCTCCCGTCGGCGTCGGTGCTCGCGATCTGCAAGAGTGCTTGCTCCTCCAGTTGCGGCACCTTCGTCAGTTAGACCGTCACATCCCTCCTCAGGTAGAACGCATCGTGGAGCATCATCTTCCCGAGTTCGGCGCGCATAAGTATGGACACATCGCCCGGGCCCTGGAAGTCACCACCGAAGAAGTCGAAGAGGCCCGGGACTTCATTCGACTCCACTTGAATCCGTTTCCTTTGCAGACGCAGCAGGCCAAGTCATGGCGCAGCCCGACCGATAATGGTTATGTGGCACCCGATGTCATCATCTCACTTGCCGACGACGAGCTGCACGCGGAAGTGGTCGACGCGAAGCATTTTCACCTGCACATGAACCCGCTCTATGACCGGCTCGCCAATGAGGTCGGCCGCCGGCGCGGTGCTCCAAAGAAGACAACGTCGCGGTCTCCCAGAGGTGCTGAGCCGTCCCAATCCAGCGATGGACATGCGGGTCACGCGACCCTCAAGGAGCGCCGCAAGGCGCAAGCCCAGGGGCGTCCGTCGCCAAACGGGTCAGGGAACGAAGCATCCGACGTGGCTGGCGGTCGGGTGCCCGATGCCGTGGTGACTGGCGCGGAGTTTGCTCAACAGGCGTCCACAGATGACCGCACCCATGTCCGCCAGTATTCGAGCCGTGCTCGGCTCTTCATCTCCAATATCCAACAGCGTCGTGAGACACTGCTCAAGATTAGTATCTGTCTTTGCGATCTCCAGTGTGACTTTCTGCGGGGCGGCGTCCGTGAGCTTCGCCCGTTGACCCGGGCCGTCGTCGCCCAGCAGGTCGGAGTCCATGAATCAACCGTCAGCCGGGCCACCGCGAACAAATACGTTATGCTGCCTTCTCGGCGCGTCATTCCCTTTAGCGACTTCTTCACTCCGTCGCTGAGCACCAAGGACGTGATCAAGGAGCTCATCGAGCGAGAGAGCAAGAAAGGCGAGCCGCTCACCGACCGCCGCATCTGTGATCTCCTGCTCCAGCAAGGTATCCGGATCGCCCGCCGCACCGTCGCCAAATACCGGGCGGAGCTCGGCATCCTCCCATCCACGATGCGGTAGACTAACTTGGCCCGCACATGAGGGACGCCCGGGGTGTGATTCGAGTCGAAGCGAGAAGGAACGACGCGTGGCGATCCGCCTGATTCACGTCGGCCTGGGCAACTGGGGCCGGAACTGGGAATCCAGTGTCCTCTCCACGGTCTCCGATATCATCAAGCCGGTCGGGTTTGTTGAGTCCGATGAAGCGACCATGGAGACGGCGAAAGAGACGCTTGATCTCCCCCCCGAGCGCTGCTTTTCGGACCTTGAAGCGGCAATCACGGCGACTGACGCTGATGCAGTTCTGGCGACCGTACCCGTAACTGCTCACGTCCCGGTGGCCCTGACCGCGCTCGCCGCCGGGAAGCACGTACTCATCGAGAAGCCGTTTGCACCCACCATTGCCGATGCTAAGCGGGTCGTGGACGCCACGATCGAGAGCCAGTGTATCGCGATGGTCAGCCAGAACTATCGATTTTATCCGGCCGTCCGCGCCGCGATGCAGCTCGTTGCCGAGCAAGCGCTTGGCGCGATCGGCACCGTCAACCTCGACTTCCGGCGGTTCGCTCAGCCGAGACCCAATTCGCCGTACACCAAGATTGCCCAGCCGCTCCTTGAGGATATGGCGATTCATCACTTCGATCTGATGCGCGCGCTCTTACGCCAAGAGCCACACACCGTCATCTGCGACACCTGGAATCCCCCATGGAGCCCGTTTGCCGGCCCCGCTGCCGCCGCCGCCAGCATCACGTTTGACGGCGGCGCGCACGTCAGCTATCGCGGGAACTGGGTGAGCCCCGGTCCGTCCACCGCGTGGGCGGGCGAATGGCGCGTAGAGTGCGAACGCGGGGAGATTATCTGGTCGAGCCGAGCCGACAATCGGGGACTGGAAGCGGAGCGTGTCCTCGTGCGGCCGGTGGACGGTCCCGAGCGGGATATGAAGCTCCCCTCCCCGCGTCACTGGGGCCGGGCGGGGGTGCTCGCCGCCTTCGCCGGCTCCATTGAGCGGGGCACACCATCCGAGACATCGGCCGTGGACAACATCGGGAGCCTCGCGCTGACGCTCGCCGCCGTCCAGTCGGCCGCCATGCAGAGAGCGGTCGTGCTCGACGATTCCGTGATCTAGAATCGAGACCGAGCCGTCTACCCCAACCGTTGCAGCGTCGCGATGGGCCCGAACGGCGGCGGCGGACGCTCCGCCACGGCGCTATACTTCCGTAAGAGGCCGCAGGTTCGAGTCCTGCCGGGCGTACCATTCCCTCAAAGCCCTAGAGAAGCGCCCCGCGAACCGCCACGACCGGGTCGCATTACCGCTTCCCGTGAAAACATCTGAGCCTAGCGTTACGATCCCCGACCATCGCAAGATTATCTTCGCTCGATGCTCGATGAGATTTGAGCGCTGAGGCTTCCTGATGCGGCCGGTAAAGCATCGCATCCTGACCCATTGCCAACAAATTCGGCCGGACCTGACGCAATCGAGATGCTGGCGGCAACCGGCTATGGGATGGCTCACCACGATGGTTCGCTCTTGGATGCCGCCCCACCGAACCTTCCAATTGACGGCGAAATGCCGCGCCATTAGAGCGCGCCGCGAAATGGTTGACGACTGAGTTCCTGGTAGGGCTGCGGTCCCGAGCTTGCGAGGGATCACTTCGCCCGTTCCCAGGCCGGCATGTCAACGTATTTGCGATTTGCTGTATTAGACAGGTTTGCCGATGTGCTGGCCCGGGAGCAGTGATAGGATCGTGGCCAACGCAGGTCTTCCGGGATTCAAATCGGAGAGCGGCGTTGGCCGCAGGAGGTGCGACGATGAAGGGGAAGACGTTCGGCAGG
>DASYWB010000088.1:0-4405 GCA_035936495.1 Thermomicrobiales bacterium | reverse complement strand
TGAGGAACGGGGCAGGGCCGTGGCGATTATCGGCGATGCCGCGTTGACAGGAGGCATAGCTTTCGAGGCCCTGAACAACGCTGGCGCGCTCAATGTCCCGCTCATCGTCGTGCTCAATGACAACGAGATGTCCATCGCTCGCAACGTCGGCGCCATCTCGAGCTACCTGGATCGCATCAGGACCGACCGCCGCTATGCGCGCGCCAAAGAGGAGTTTGAGCGCCTCGTTGAGCGGTTGCCTCAGGGCGAGCTCATGGTCGATCTGGGGAAGCGGCTCCGAAACGCGTTCAAGGAATTCGTCTACCAGACGATGATCTGGGAGGAGCTCGGTTTCACCTATATTGGTCCGGTCGATGGCCATAATGTTCACGCCTTGGTCGAGGCCATGCGCCAGGCGAAGCAGGTCTCCGGCCCCGTGTTCCTCCACGTCGTGACCGTCAAGGGGAAGGGATACGCGCCCTGTGAGACGGATGTCAACGAGCGCGGCCATGCCGTTTCGGCCCAGGTAAAGCCAACGGTTACCATTGGTGATGCGGCCGCGCCGCCGGCACCGCCGAAGTATCAGGATGTCTTCGCCAAGACGCTCATCGAGCTGGCGAACGACGATCCGAGGATCATCGCGATCACGGCGGCCATGCCGACCGGAACGTCGCTCAGCAAGTTTGCTGAGGTCCATCCCGACCGCTTCTATGACGTGGGGATTGCCGAACAGCACGCCGTCACGTTCGCGGCGGGACTGGCGACCGGCGGCGCCAAGCCGGTCGCGGCGATCTACTCGACCTTCCTGCAGCGTGCCTATGATCAGATCGTCCATGACGTCTGCCTGCAAAGATTGCCGGTCGTCTTCGCGCTCGACCGCGCGGGCTTCGCTGGCGACGATGGGCGCACCCACCACGGCATCTACGATTTGACCTATCTGCGCGCCCTCCCGGGCATGACGATCATGGCGCCGAAGGACGAGAACGAGCTTCGCCACATGCTGGCGACCGCGTTTGCCCACCAAGCGGGACCGGTCGCCATTCGCTACCCTCGTGGCGCGGGCGTCGGTGTCGCCACCGATGAGCCGCTGCACTCCCTGCCGATCGGACGGGCGGAAACGCTCCGCGAGGGCGCTGATGTCGCGATCTTCGCGATTGGCGCGATGGTCCTGCCGGCCGAGCGGGCGGCTGAGCAGCTTGCGCGCGAGGGGATCGAGGCGAGCGTCATCAACGCGCGCTTCGTCAAGCCGCTGGACGAGCGCCTCGTTCTGGAGTTCGCGGACCGATGTGGCGCCATCGTGACCGTCGAGGAGAACACCGTCCGGGGCGGGTTCGGGTCGGGTGTGCTGGAGGTGCTGGCCGCGAATGACCGAGTCATCCCCGTGCGAACGCTTGGTATCCCGGATCGGATCTTCGAGCAGGCGTCGCAGGGCCGGTTACGGGAGATGGCCGGATTGAGCGCCGAGGGTATTGCCACGGCGACCCGCCAATTGCTGCGAGGCCGCGAGCAGGGCGTCCTCGGGGGCACCTCGAGAGAACGCCCGCCGGCAGCGGTGAGTAACCGTTAGCGACGAGATGAGCGGTCACGCGCTGGCGTCCTCGCTGATCGCGGACGCCGCATCGTTCGGTCTTTCGCTCTCCGCCGATCGGTGGGAACAGGTCGCCCGGTATCGTGACCTCCTGCTGGAATGGAATGACCGCTTCAATCTGACCGCGATCACCGAGCCAGCCGGGGTTGAGCGGCGGCTCATTCTCGATGCCCTGCGCATGCTTCCTATCCTGGACGCCCGGGTCGCCGCTATGACGAGCAAGGCGGCGGTTCGCCTCGTGGACGTTGGCACGGGGGCGGGGTTCCCGGGACTTGCCTTGAAGATCGCCCGTCCTGAGCTGGACGTCACGCTCGTCGAGGCGACTGGCAAGAAGGTCCGCTTCCTGGAGCACGTCATGGTGACGCTTGGGCTCTCCGGCACTCGGGCGATTCATGCCCGGGCGGAGGATCTCGGGCACGATCCCTCGCATCGCGCGCAATATGATATCGCCACGGCTCGCGCGGTTGCCTCGCTTCCCGCCCTGCTTGAGCTCTGCGCGCCACTGTTGCATCCGGGGGGATTGACCCTCTTCCCGAAGTCGGTGGAGTTGGACGAAGAGCTAGAAGCCGGGCGACGGGCGGCTCCGCTCGTTGGCATGACGGTAGAGCCAAGTGTGATATTGCCAGATTCGTCGACCCGACTGGTGACAGCGATCAAGACGGGTGTCACTCCATCGCGGTTCCCGCGCCGGGCGGGGATCCCGGCGCGGGAACCGCTCGGTGGCGCTGTTCCTGCGAGACGTAAGGCATCACGCGGAGGTACCACGCCATGATCGACCCAGACCTGGACCGATCCGGCATTCCCGTACCGGCCTGTGGACCGCCACCGGCGGACCGGCCGCCGCAGCGGCTCTACTACCGGAAGGAAAAGCTCCGCGGCGCCTGCTGGGAATATCAGATCGACGGCGGCTGGCTGGAAGTCACCCATCCCAACCGCCAGTGCCACGTGCTGCACCACCGGTTTTCGTTCTACCGGCCGCGGCCATTAGAGGTTCGCACGCGCGGCGGCGTCGAAACGATGGAGCGCACGGCCGCTCAGCAGTGGTTCTTTCCCGACCGCTGGTTCTCACTCCTCCGCTTCGTGACCGCCGATGACCGCACCATCGGCTACTACGTCAATTTCTCGCAACCTCTCCGCGAGCTCCGCCAGAACTACTACCGCGACCTCGATCTCGAGCTCGATCTCTGGCTCCACCCCGACGGCACCACGACCGAGCTGGACCGCGACGAGTTCGACGCCGAGATCGCCACGAAACGGATGGAGCCCGCCTGGGCCGCCGCCGTCGACGATGCCTGCACCGCCATCATCCAGGCCTCCGAGGCCGCCATCTCTGACCACGGCCCCGACCTGGACTCCCGCCGCGACCCCAGCAGCGGCCTCCCCCAGTTCATCCTGCAGGTGTGATACGGAATCCGGGTGACGAGCGCCGGAGTAACCGTGAGTGCCGACCGTCTACGATGTGTCGTCGCCGCCTGACCTCAGCAACGCGAAATATTTGGCGGCGGGGTGGTGGATGACGATGGCGGCGGTGGTCTGCTCGGGGTCGAATTGGTAGCCGTCGGTGACGCGAATGCCGATCTGGTTGAGGTTCAGGACTTGGTCGACGAGGACGTGCTGCTCGAGGTCGGGGCAGGAGGGGTAGCCCCAGGAGTAGCGCTTGCCGGTCTCGGGGCCGATGCCGAGCTCGGCGCGGACCTTCTGGTGCAGCCACTCGGCCAGGCCCTCGGCGGTCTGAACGCTGAGGCCATGGCTGTAGAAGCTGTCGGCGTATTCACCCGCTGCTTGGAGGCGCTCGGTGCGCTCGCTGGCTTCCTTGCCGGCGGTGACGATCTGGAAGGCGACGACATCGCGGCCGCCGGCGCTGAGCGGCAAGAAGTAGTCGGCGAGGCAGAGGCGCTCGCGGGCGGGCTGGCGCGGGAAAGTGAAGCGGACCAGCTCGCGCTCTTGGTCGTCGGGTCCGAAGACAATCAGGTCGTTACCCTGGCTGTTGGCCGGGAAGTAGCCGTAGCGAGCACGCGGTTGGAGCCAACCGTCACGGATCGCTTCCTGCTGCATCTGCTCCAGTCGGGGGAGGAACTCGTCGCGCTGGAGCGCTTCCCAGGCTTCAGCCTTGACGCCCTTACCGCCCCAGTGGAGGCGGAACAGGGTCTTCAGGTCGAGGTGCGGCCAGACCTCCTCCAGGTCGATGTCGTCCAACTGGCGGACGCCCCAGAAGGGGGGCGTGGGCGGGTTATCGGCCGGCGGAACCGAGCTAGCCGCGACCGCAGTCGCCGCCTCCGGCGTGCCGAACGAGGTGCGGGCGGGGCGGTTGAGGCCGGCACGAGCGGTCTCCGCGTTCTGCTCGACGAGGCCCCGGAACGCGTCGGGGTCGACGATGCGGTCCATCAAGGAGAGCCCTTCGAAGGCGTCCTTGGCGTAGAAGACGCCCGGCGCGTAGGGGGTGTCGTCCTCGACGAAGAGGGTCCGGTTGGCATAGGCCCGGTTGATCGCGGCGCCACCGATGATGACCGGGAAGGTCCGGCCCTGGTGGTGTAGCTCCTTGACGCAGAGCGGCATCTGCTTGCTGGTAGATACGAGCAGGGCGGAAAGGCCGATCGCGGTAGCATTGACCTCGACCGCCTTGTCGATGATCTTGCTGATCGGGACCTGCTTGCCGAGGTCGTGGACGGTGTAGCCGTTGTTGGTCAAAATCGTGTTGACCAGGTTCTTGCCGATGTCGTGGACGTCGCCGAAGACGGTGGCGAGGACGACGGTGCCCTTGGTCGAGCCCTCTTGTTTCTCTAGGTAGGTCTCCAGGCGACCGACCGACTTCTTCATGACCTCGGCCGACTGGAGGAC
>DASYWB010000087.1:0-11764 GCA_035936495.1 Thermomicrobiales bacterium | reverse complement strand
CGTAGACAACGCGTTGACGAACTCAATCAGCGCCGCGACCATGGTGTTGAAGTCGAACCCGTCCAAGTCTCTGGTGACCCGAGTGATCGTCTGATGCGTGAGACGGCGAAGGTTTTCCACTTCGCTATCCGTCTCCCGCTGGACGGAATCCGCTTCTCGCGTATCCTGCACGACCTGATATGCGCGCCGGATAAACCGCTCCATCCCGGTAATCCCGCGCGTGTTCCATGGGCCACCCTGATCCCAGGGACCCAAGTACATCAGGTGAAGCCGCAGGGCGTCGGCGCCATGGGTGCGTACCAGCTCGTCCGGGGTCACCTGCGTGCCCCGGCTCTTGCTCATCTTGTTCCCCTCCTCGGCCAGGATCATTCCCTGGTTTCGTAACCGGATGAACGGCTCGCCATGGTCGGTCAGGCCTAGGTCACGACAGACTTTCGTGAAGAACCTCGCGTAGAGAAGGTGGAGGATCGCATGCTCGATCCCACCACAGTAGAGATCGACCGGCGTCCACGCTGCCGCGGCGGCGACGTCAAACGGTGCCTGGTCATAGTGAGGGCTGGTGTAGCGGAACCAATACCAACTTGAATCCATGAACGTGTCCATGGTGTCCGTTTCGCGACGCGCTGGCTCGCCACAGGTGGGACATGTCACATTGCGGAAGGCATCGTTGCCGACCAGTGGGCTTTGGCCTGTCGGCGCGAATTCCGCGTCGAGCGGAAGCTCGACCGGCAGTTGGTCGTCCGGCACCGGAACGATGCCGCAGGTATCGCAGTAGATGACCGGAATCGGCGTACCCCAGTAGCGTTGACGTGAGATCAACCAGTCGCGCAGACGATAATTGATCTCCCGCTTCCCCCGGCTGTTCTCCTCGATCCAGGCGACCACGTCGGGGAGAGCGTCCGGCACCCGCCAACCATCAATCGGGCCTGAATTGACCATCCGACCAGGACCAACGTAGGCATGCGTCATCGTGTCCGGATCGAGAGTCTCCTCGCCTTCCGGCTGAATGACGACCCGGATCGGCAACCCGTGTGCGCGGGCGAAGGCAAAGTCCCGCTCATCATGCGCCGGCACGGCCATAATCGCGCCCGTTCCGTAGCCCATCAAGACGTAGTCGGCGATCCAAACCGGGATCCGCTCGTCGGTCACGGGATTGGTGGCGTAGCCGCCGGTGAAAACCCCGGTCTTTGGCCGCGCCTCGTCCGTGGACATCCGCTCGATTTCCGTCTGGCGGCTTGCCGCCTCGATGTAGGCGTCGACCTCTTCTCGTTGCTCGGGCGTGGTCAACGAGGCCACCGCGGGGTGTTCCGGGGCCAGCACCATGAACGTCGCGCCCCAGACGGTTTCCGGGCGGGTGGTAAAGACGTCGAGGACTTCGCTGGTCTCCAGGGCAAACTGGAGGCGCGCCCCTTCGGAGCGTCCAATCCAGTTGCGCTGCATGACTTTGACGCGGTCCGGCCAGTCAAGCGTCTCCGTGTCGCGTAGGAGCTCCTCGGCATAGTCGGTAATCTTCAGGTACCACTGTTCGAGATCGCGCCGGAAGACCTCGGCACCGCAGCGCTCGCAGGTGTTTCCTTCGAGAACCTGCTCGTTGGCAAGCACCGTCTGATCGTTTGGACACCACCAGACGGCTCCTTTCGCCCGATAGGCCAGGCCACGTTCCAGCATGCGTAGGAAGAACCATTGATTCCACCGGTAGTATCCCGGGGTGCAGGTGACCACCTCCCGCGACCAATCGATCATCGCGCCCATCTGACGATACTGCGCCCGCATCGTGTCGATGTTGTCGAACGTCCAGGTCGCGGGGTGAATCCCATGCCGGATTGCCGCGTTCTCGGCGGGCAACCCAAAGGCGTCGAAGCCCATGGGGAAGAGGACGTTGTAGCCACGCATGCGCTGCAAACGCGCGAACACGTCGGGTACGGCGAATGCATACCAATGCCCGACGTGGAGCGTCCCCGAGGGATATGGGTACATCGTCAGTGAGTACCACTTCGGCTTGGGCGATGAGTCGTCGACGGTATAGAGCCGATCGGTTTCCCACCGTGCTCGCCACTTCGGCTCGATCCGGCCAGGGTCATAACCCGCCGGCATTTCCTCACTCGTCGTGTTCCGTTCCGCTACACCGATCCGACCGGCCATCGCCTCGCTCCTCTTCGCCTCTGAGTGCTGAAAACGACAACAGCCCTCCGCCCCGACAGGGACGAAAGACTGTCACCACGTGGGTGCGCTTCCGCGGTACCACCCTGGTTGGCCACTGGCCGAGCTGACGTCTATCCGAAGAACGCGGGTGGAGCTGAGGGGACTCGAACCCCTGACTTCAACACTGCCAGTGTTGCGCTCTCCCAGCTGAGCTACAGCCCCGCGTAGGCTCCTCGGAACCGCCGGCTTCTGCCCTGACCCACTCAAAAAGCCCGATAACGGAGGCAACCCGTGCGTCGCTATCCAATGCATCAGATCACGACGATGGCTCCCGGACGAGTTCAATCCCTCATGACGCCTCACACCACCGGCGTCTCTCTGGAGTGGTAGGATCTACTACTTCCGTTCACAGCCCGGTGCTCGTTGGTGACGAGTCACCGTTGCCGGAGTGTATCAGCCCCTCTACCGCCTGTCAAAGGAGCCTCACCCCGCGACCACGAACCGTCGATCGACCAGTGAACCTCCATCTCTAGACGTGAAAATCCACGTCGAGCATTCAAGCAGGAAGCGTATGTCCGAGGCTGAAGCAGGCCCAACCGACATTACTCACCACGTTCAAACCGCCGTCGAAGAACTAGAGGCGACATCGAGGTTGAGAGACCACGCCATTGCCGAAAGTCGCCAGATCGTTCGCTTCTCGGCAAACGCGATCCGGGCTCTGCATCGCGGGGACATTCCGGCGGGAGAGCGCTTGATCGCCCAAAGCCGCGAGAGGCTCCGCGTCCTGGTATCGCTCTCGGCACCGGAGCCGACGGTCTATTGGGCGGGCTTCGTTCAGGATGCGATGAAAGAGCACGCCGAGGCCGCCATCGTCTCGGCGATCTTGTCGGAGTCTCCGGTCCCTTACGCGTCGTCGCTCGGCGTTGAGATCGCTCCCTACTTGAACGGCGCGGCAGAGGGCGCCAGCGAACTCCGGCGCCAAATCTTGGACCTTCTTCGTCACGGAGAGATCACCACGGCCGAACGCCTGTTCACCAGCATGGAAAGCGTCTATGAAGCATTGCTGACCGTTGATTTTCCAGACGCCATAACCGGCGGACTCCGGCGCTCAACAGACCAGCTACGAGGGGTCGTCGAGCGGACGCGTGGCGATCTCACCCTTACGACGAGGCAACTCCGCCTGGAACAGGCGCTGCGCGATCAACACGACCACGCTATCAAAGAGCGGAATCATTAGGGCGAGATCGCCTTATCGCCTCTCCCCGGACAGCGTCTTCGGGTCCGGCTCGAATTCCACCATGGTTCCGATCCCTAGCCCGTGCTCGTCCATGAAGCCGGCCGGGACTTCGAGAACATAGCTGACGGGGCCGGGTGACGAGAATCGAGGCAGATCCGCGACGTCGGTCCCGACGGGAGAGGGACAGACGGACTCGGCCGCCCCGATCACTGCCCCGTCCTCGATCCAGATGATGTCTAGGCAGAACCGCATCCCGTACATCCAAAAGGATCGGGACCGGACATCGGGAAAGGCGAACAGCATGCCGGTCCCCGGCATGAGCCCATCGCGATTACCCAGCCCCTGCGATTGTTCTTCTGGCTCATCGGCCAACTCGGCCACGACGTTGACGCCGCCAATGGTGACCGTCACGGGGCGCTCCCGTTCCGGCAACTCCAGCCGCCAGGGCGGGGCCACCGCAGGGGTGAACAGCACCAACAAAGACACCACCATGAGCGCCAAGGCGAACGAAAGGATCGCCTGGCCCGGATATGGGCCTCGAAAACGGTTCAACCGGGGGAGATCAGGCATGTTCGTTCGCCCTTTCCATATAGTCCGCCAGCTGTCCGAGCAACGCGGCACAGGCGTCCACTCCGCGGACGGTCGCGTCACTCTCCTCAATTACGCCGATGGGCGTCTCGCCGGCGAGAACGCCGATCCGGACCCCGGCAATCGTCCCAGCGTCACGCGCGGCACCGACCGCCCGAAATCCATCGATGTCCGTGATGTCATCACCGCAGAAGACCAGGCCGCGTAGGTGATATTCGCGGATGAGATCCATGATAGCGGTCCCCTTGTTGACGACGACAGACGGCCGCAACTCGATAATAAACCGTCCCTCTGTCACCTTTAGGCCGCGCCGCTTGCCCGTCTCGATCGCGAGCGGCAGGAGCGCCGAATACGCCGCTCCGTGGTCCGGCGCCAACCGATAGTGGACTGTTGCCGACAGCCGTTTATTCTCGTAAATGATACCCGTCCCGAGCGCGAGACGGTCCATGCCCTCTTGAATCTCGTCGATGGCCATCGCAATCTCGCCCGCGGCCGCGACGGCATCCGGATGCTCCCAGATCGAATCTCCACGCATTTGCTCCAACCCGTGGTTTCCAATGACGAGGAGGTCAGGCAAATCCAGCATGGCCGAACCGGTACGAGCGGCCCGGCCGGTAACCACCGCCACAAGCGCCAACGAATGCCGGAGCCGGTCGAGCGCGGCGCACGCCTCTGGCAGGACAACGGCTTCTTCCGGTGTTGGCGCCACCTCGCTTATTGTGCCATCAATATCGGTGATCAAGGCGGACGGCTCCCGGCGGAGCGCCTCTAGGCAGAGGTCACGCGTGTGATTGACCGCCTCAAGCTCAGCCGTCTCGCTCATGATTTGCTCACCCTTTCCTGGCTTGCCCTAGAGCCAACTTACTGGTCATTGATCGGGATCAGTGCCCAGTCTTCGACACTGACAAAGACGTCTTGAACCGTTCCCTCCTGCACGATGATCAGATGCAGAATGATCGTCTCAGCGGGCGCCGACTCGGGGCCGAATGGTGTCGTTGTCCCGTTGTAGCGAACGTAGATGCCACTTGATGGATGGATCTCCGCGCGCTCCGAGTATCCCGCCTCAATCAACGCATCGTGCAACGCCCCGAACGAGACCCCCTCCGTGAAGAGCTGTGGCGGCGCGGGAACGCCCGGGTCCACCGGCCGTGTCTCACTCGTGTAACTGAAAAAGAGGGTCCGCGCCGTGTCCGAGTAGAACGTGGCCTTGACGACCGTCCCAGGACTCAGGAACCCACATGTGAGCCGGGCCGAAACGAGCGTGGCGTCGCGCTGCCACGCGACGGCAGCCTCCTTCGCGAGGCGGAGACCCTCCTCCCAGTCCTCTTGAACCTGCTCTAGCCCGGCGACCGTCAGCCTGCCGCCCTTGCAGGGACCAGCATCGCGCAAGAGGACCATCTCATCCACCGTCGAGGATGGGGGAGACGACGACGCCTCTCCCGCGAGAGAGCCATCGTCCCCACCACATGCAGAAAGCGCGAAGGCGGCCACGAGGGCCGAGATCATCAAACCGAAGAGAGTCTTCCGCTCAAGATGGGACGACATGCCCACAGGAAACTCCAGTACCGTTCCTTTGCCGGACCAGCCAGATGATAGCATCGGCTCGTTCATGGTTCCGCGTCCGCTCCCACCAAGCGACTGGGCCGCCTCGGATATACTCGTCGCAGGGGCAGCTGGTGGCTTGCCCGGCTCGTGCCGTGTTCCCGGCACCGGCCCAACGCCGGCACGGCATCAAAAGGAGCGGAGCTGAAGCGACATGCAGTTGTACAACACCCTCACTCGCGCTACCGAGCCCCTGGCCGTGAACGATCGGCGCGTCGGGATGTATGTTTGCGGCGTGACGCCGTACGACACGACGCACGTCGGCCACGCGTTCACGTTCCTCGTGTTTGACGTACTCGCGCGATATCTGCGGGCAACGGGCCTCGACGTCGTCTATGTCCAGAATGTGACCGATATCGACGATGACATCTTGCGCAAAGCCGACGAGCTCGGTCTCGGGTGGCAAGAGCTCGGGGCGCGAGAGACCGAAGGACTCCGCCGCGACATGCGTGCTCTCAACGCGCTTGACCCCGACCATTTTGTCCGGGCGACCGATCACATTCCGGAGATGGTTAAGCTGATCGCGTCACTGATCGACCACGGCTTCGCCTATGAGCGCAATGGCAACGTCTACTTTTCGGTCAACCACGATCCTGAGTATGGGAAGCTGAGCCAGATACCCCGGGCGGAGATGCTCCCGATCGCCAACGAGCGCGGCAACCGCCCTGATGACCCCAATAAAGAGGACCCGCTTGACTTTGTATTGTGGCAGGCTGCGGCGCCCGGCGAACCGAGCTGGGAGACGCCCTGGGGTGAGGGCCGCCCTGGGTGGCACATCGAGTGCAGCGCGATGGCCATGCGGTATTTGGGAGAGACCGTCGATATCCATGGCGGCGGCTCGGACCTCATTTTTCCGCATCACGAGTCGGAGATTGCTCAGAGCGAGAATGGGACCGGCACGCGCCCGTTTGCCCGCTATTGGATGCACGTCGCGATGGTCGAGTACCAGGGCGAGAAGATGAGTAAATCCCTCGGCAATCTCGTCCTCGCTCGCGATGTGTTGTCCGCGTACCATCCGGACGCGCTCCGACTCTACCTGCTGTCAAACCATTACCGACGGCCATGGACATATGAGGACGAGGCTATCGAGGAGTGGGCGAGCATCGCCGAGGACCTCCGCGAAGCGCGCTCGTTCCCCGCGTTCGGCGTCGAGGAAGTCGTCGACGTGTCGCCGCTTCGCGAGCGGTTCTACAATGCGATGGATGATGATCTCAACGCGCCGCGAGCCATTGCGGCCTTGCGTGAGGTCGGAACGGCGATCCTCGAAGCGCCCGAGGAGGACGATATTCGCGACGCGCAAGCGGTGCTCAGCGAGCTCTCGGACATCCTCGGGCTGACCCTGGACGAATAACACCAAGCGGCGATATTCGGTGTGCTATACTCGTGGCTTGGCCGAGACGTGTCGGTTCTTAATCTGTACCTTCTTGCTCCGCTCGCGGTCAGGGCCGCAACCCCTGATCCCATCCCGGCGGGGCATCTCCATGGGAAGGAGTTGCTGTTGCGCGAGTACGCCCCCGAGGCTCGTACCTACGAGCTCATGACGATCCTCAGCCCTGATGTTACCGAGGAGAATATACCGCCGGCTCTTGAAGTGATCGGCGGGTACATCATCTCCGCGGGCGGAGAGCTGCAAGAGACGCTGACTGACTCCCCCTGGGGTCGCCGCCGTCTCGCCTATCCGATCCGGCACGGCGGCCGGGACCTCCGCGACGGCTATTACACGCTCTATCATTTCGTCCTTCAGCCAAGTAGCGTCGGGGAGATTGAGCGTGAGCTCAAGCTCAATACAGACGTCATTCGCTATCTCGTGACGCGTTACGAGCCGGTCCCCGTCAAAGAGCTGACCCCCGAGGAGGCGGAAATCGCCGCCGAGGATGAGGCAGCCGCCGCCTACGCCGCCGCGCAGGCGTCCGGGGGCCCGGAAGCGCCAGCTGACGATAAAGGCGAGCCGCCGGACACCGGGCCGGCCACGCTGGTCGCCGGTGAAACTGCGGTTGATGAGAGTCCGCCTGATTCGGCACAAGCAACGTCTGGTGGTACCGTGCTAGCGAGTGAAGCTCCGGATGCCGGGCTAGAGGCTTTGACTGAGGCAGAGATAAGCCCGAGCGGCCCGGAGGCTGAGCTGGCGCCCTCGACCCCGACGGAAGACGAGATGCCGGAGAGCGACGCCCCCGGTGCTGAAGCCGAAGGAGAAGGCTCGAGCGACCCAACAAAGGAGGGCTAGATGGCCGGGGTTAGCAAGATTATTCTGATTGGGAATCTAGGTCGTGATCCTGAGACCCGGTACACGCCAACCGGTCGCATGAACGTCCAGTTCAGCATGGCGGTGAGCCGCCGCTACAACGACTCCAGTGGTCAGCAACAGGAGCAGACGAGCTGGTTTCGCGTAACGGGCTGGGGACGCCTCGCCGAGACGATGGACAAGCTGAGTCAGAGCGGCGCCCTGACGAAGGGGAAACAGGTTTACGTGGAAGGCCGCCTGGAGGCTCGCGAATACCAGGATCAGAGTGGTCAGAACCGGACGTCGCTTGACGTCACGGCGAGCGAGCTGCAGTTGCTCGGCAGCCGGGCAGATAGTGATATGGACGGTGGGGACTACGGCGGTTCCGGTAGCGGCAGTGGCGGCGGTCGAGCTGCCGGCGATCAGGACGACCAGAGCAATATTGACGATGTGCCGTTCTAATGCCGGACGTGACTCCGGGGATAGACGGCTACCCGGTGACCATAGCAACGACGGAGGCTGATGATGGATGAAGGTCGCGAAGATCGTTCCGCGCGGGGGGGTGAGCCTCGTCGTGAGGCGAGTGGTCGGCCCCGTTTCGGGGCCGGCGCCCAGGGTGGCCGCGGTGGTGACGGCGACGGGGGTGACCGCTCGCGAGGGCGACGGCCGGGCGGCGGAGCCGGCGGCGGTGGCCGGTTTCAATCTCGCCGGAAGGCCTGCATGTTCTGCGTGGATCGCGTGGAGGTGGTGGACTATAAGGACATCGCTCGCCTCAGGCGTCACCTGGCGGAGCGAGGCAAGATCGAGCCGCGGCGCAAGTTGGGCACATGCGCTCGGCACCAACGGTCAATGACCGTCGCAATCAAACGCGCGCGGCACGTCGCCCTATTGCCGTTCACCACCGGTGGCGGTCGAGGCTAGCCTCGACCCGCCATCGGAGCGATTCCACGGCACGCGAATCGGCAGGGCCAATACGAAGCGACACCAAGGAGAGGAACGCGACGGTGACCGATCAGCGTTCACGTCCCACAATATCCCCCCGCGGCACGAAAGCCGGAGCGGCCCCGACGCGGCGGGGAGCCGTGCCGACCCGCCCACGACGCGTCTCGCGCCGGGAGCGGGAAGCACGGCAGCGTCGCCGATTCTTGTTCGGCATGGGCATCATCGGCGCCTTGATCGTCCTCATCCTCGGCGTAACAATCATTAATGAGAGTGTGGTGAAGCCCCGGACGGTCATCGCGTCCGTCAACGGCACGGAGATCACGCGGCGCGACTACTGGCGATATCGCGGTGTCGAGCTCCTCGAGCAGGTGAACCAGTTCTCCCGGCTCGCCGGGATGCTGAGCAGCGACCAAGCCACGCAGTATCGCCAGGCGGCCGCGCAGGCCCAAGCCGAGTTCAATGAGCTTTGGGGCAGCACGGACGTCGACGACGCGACATTGCAGCAGATGATCGATGACCAGCTCTTCGTCGCCAACCTCGACGAGCTCGGGTTGTCGATCTCGGACGAGGAGTTGGATCAGTTCATCCTGAACCGGTTCTCGCCGCAAGATGCGCCGCTGATCCCCAACACTCCCACTCCAACCTTGATACCGGAACGAGCGGCCTGGGCGACCGAGACCGCGGCGGCGAATCCCACGACTGAACCGGCGGCGGCCGCGACGCCGGGCACTACGTCTCCGTCCGGGTTCGAACCCCTGCCCTTGCCGCCATTCACGGCCGAACAGCGCGCGGAACTCCCGGCCACGCCAGAAGTTGAATCTACACCGTCCGCAGCGACCCCGAACCCCTCCGAAGCGCTCGCAACTGCCGAGGCGAACTACGCGCTCTTTCAGGATAGTGTCTTCGAGCGAGCTCGAATCTCACGCGAGCAATATCGCGAACAGGTGGCA
This sequence comes from Thermomicrobiales bacterium, assembly GCA_035936495.1. Lineage (GTDB taxonomy): Bacteria > Chloroflexota > Chloroflexia > Thermomicrobiales > UBA6265 > DASYWB01. The sequence goes on along the minus strand of DASYWB010000087.1, from coordinate 2,082 downwards.
AAGCCTCAGCTTGCCCGTCAGAAGGTCCGTGATGCCGTAGCCGCCCAAGTCGGCCAGACAAGCGAGCAGGTACTCGCCTCACACATCCTCGTGGAAACCGAGGACCTCGCGAGACAGATCCGCGCGGCGCTAGACCAACCGGGCGCGGACTTCGCGGCGATCGCTGCCGAGCAGTCCACGGACACGGGAAGTGGCGCCAACGGGGGAGACCTCGGGTGGTTCACCCGGGGCGAGATGGTGGAGCCGTTTGAAGAGGTCGCGTTCAGTTTGCCGCCCGGAGAGATCAGCCAGCCTGTCCAGACGGAATTCGGATGGCATATCATCTACGTCCGGGATCGTGATCCGGACCGGCCAATGACGGATGAACAGATTCAACAGCAAGTCGAGCGCGCCGTCAACGAGTGGTTGGAAGCGCAACGGGCCGAGGCCGAAATCGATGCTGATATTGACCCAACGCCCACTCCCGTGAGCAGCGTCTTTGAACCACCTGTCAATGCGCCACCTCCACCGGCAGAGGCACCGATCCCGCCGCCGGCCCCGACCAGCGCCCCGCTTCCGTCGCCACCCGGAGGCTAAACCCGCGACGTGGCCAGATGGGACTGAGTCCCATGCTATCCTTGGTCCATGGATATAAGGGTCGCCAGCGGCCCTGGCGATCCGGCTAGGGTGCGGGAAGGAGGGCGCCGGCATGAATCAACGTGATCGCGCCGATCCGTTCAAAACGGCACCCGCCTCCTCCCGCAACAAGACCCGGCCGGATGAACCCGTCAGGCAAAACCGAGTCACGAACAGCGCGCCCACTGACCAGCGGACTGCTAGCCCGGCGAGAATGAACGACGACCACGCGTCAACCCGCGCGGACGCCCAGAGAGAGGGCGTCGGCCGCCGTCCCCGCGATCGGACAAGGGGACAGGCAGCACGAGTCCTTTCCCGACAGACGCTCTCCGATGAGATCGAAGATCACGACCACGTGCGTTTGCCGGAGCTCGACCAAGTCGACGCCGATGATGTCGCTCCACCTCCCATCCGACGTGCGAGCCGCCGTGTGTCTCGCCAGCAAGCGATCAGCGCCTCGGCAGTCGCCAGACGTCGTTCCAGCTCGCGGCATCCCTCTCGGTCGTTCGGGCTTCCAGGGAGTATCGCGCGGAGCGCGCTGATCGCCGATCAAGTGTCACTTGTCCTCCTCGGTGTGGCGGTCTTCAGTTTGCTCCTCATGTGGATCACCATCGCCAACAGAGCCGGCTCGCTGCCCGACTCGATCACTCTCCGGTACGGAGCCGAAGGCCTCCCCTCGCTGTCGGGGGCGCCTCGCGCCTTATTTCGTCTTCCCCTCTTGGCCACGGTTGTAACCCTCATGAACTTCATCGTCGCCTGGAGTGTTTCTGCAGCGGATCGCTTCGCCGCCAGGTTCATCGTGACCGCCGCCATCCTCGTGCACCTGCTGATTTGGATCGCGGTGGCGGCACTCGTCTCGTGACACAGCCGGTAGAAGGGCGGCCTGATCGCCGTACCACGGCGAAGTCGGGTGGCAATCTCTCAGTGCCGGGGCCAGGCGAACTGATCCAGCTCCGGCTCTCCATGGCTCGTTGTGACGGAGCGAAACGACTGTCATGGCACACCTGATCACGGTTGGTCGTCTGATCCTGCTCTTCATCGTCGTCGCGATGATCTACCGGGCGGGTGCAGCGTATATCGCGGTCAATATGGCCCTCATCGCGTTCATCATTGCCAGCGATGGCTTTGATGGCTGGGTCGCCAGGCGCCGCCGATCCACGTCGGCCTTCGGTGCCGTATTTGACATCGCGGGAGACCGGGTGGTCGAAAACGTCCTCTGGGTAGTTTTTGCTGACATCGGCGTGGTACCGATTTGGATACCGCTCCTGGTGATTACGCGTGGCATCCTCGTCGATGGCCTACGCTCACTCTCATATAGCGAAGGCATGACGGCGTTTGGCGAAAAGAACATGATGCGCTCTTCCCTGACTCGTTGGTTGACGGCCGGAAGGTTCATGCGGGCGCTCTACGGGTATGCCAAGGCGATAGCCTTCGTCTTTCTTACTGGCCTGGCCGGCGTCAACATGG
>DASYWB010000086.1:0-5204 GCA_035936495.1 Thermomicrobiales bacterium | reverse complement strand
GTCCATCTCTGGCTATCAGCGGGCAGCAGGGCAGGCCCTGGCCAAGGCCCCGTGGGCGATTCCGATGCCGGTCGATAGTCCCGCCAGGTCAATCACCCCGCCTCACCGGACTTTGCCGCGGGCGGCGATGTCCCAGACGTCGGCGAGGCGACCGTCACGGAGAATGAAGAGTTGGTCTTGGAGGTTGACTGCCGGGCAGACGTGATTCGGGATGATCTCGACGCGGTGGCCGACGTGGAACCCATCCTCGCCCTCGGGTAGCAGAACGACACCATGTTCCTCGCTGATGCGGGCGATCCGTGCGTTCGGATGGCCGACGATGTACCCGTGGCCGGGGTGGCTCTTACTCGGGTCCATCGTTAGGGTCTTGGAGCCGGCGTCGATCACGGCCCGGTCTGGCGCGGGGCGACTGACGACCGTCGCCAGGATGTGCAGCGCACAGTCCTCCGGTCCGGTGCGGCCATGTCGGAACGCGCTGTTGTCGTTGAAGACGTAGGTGCCGGGACGCATCTCGGTCACGCCGGGCACGGTCGGCGTGAACTTGGCCGCCGGCGTCGAGCCGACGCTGACCTCCTGGATATCGATGCCCGCCGCGCGGATGGCTTCCGCGGTCGCCACGATCGCGCGTCCCGCCTCCAAGGCGACGGACTCGAGCTGATCGGGCTCAGCCGCGTTCGCCTGCCCTTCGTGCGTCATGATCCCGATCACCCGTAGTCCTGGAATCCGCGCTAGGTCCTTGGCGAGACTGACGGCTTCATCGCCGAAGTGGGCACCCGCTCGATCTTGACCGGTGTTCACCTCGACGTAGACATCCAAGATGCGGTCCTGGGCGGCCATTGCCTGGCAAAGCGCGCGACCGGCCTCACGGGAGTCGAGCGCGACGGTGATCCTGGCACGCTCCATGAGCGCCAGCAGCCGGGCGATTTTCGTCTCGCCAACCGTGGGGTAGGCGAGGAGAACATCGTCGGCCCCGGCCAGGCCGACCATGATCTCAGCTTCCCCCAGCTTGGCGCAGGTCAGGCCGACCGCTCCAGCAGCCAACTGGAGGCGCGCGATCTCGGGCGTCTTGTGGGTTTTGATGTGGGGACGTAGCCCAACGCCGGCGCTGGCCGCGAACGACGCCATCTCGGCAATGTTCGCCTGCAGGCGGCTTTCGTCCACGACGAGGCAGGGCGTATCCAAATCGGTATGGTCACGGACAAACTCGAGTCCGCGCAGGGCAGTTTCCGCAAGCATGGCAGCCATTTCAGCATCCTCCTCGAAGGCACCGTCACGATGATGAGCAGAGCAGGCCCACGAGCGGTCGAGCTCCGTGCCGTATTATCGCAAGATCGCTCGACTTGCGGAGCCAGGGCTGGACATGGAACGGAGAGGGAAGCACGCTAGGATCTCATATGATGATAGCCGTTGGGTCGGATCTGGCTGGAGGCCAAAGGGGCAACATGAGCGATAGGGTTATTCTGGATACGAACATTTTTGTGGGAGCTGGATTCAACCCACGTAGCAGCTCTGCCAAAATACTCGACCTTATAGAAGAAGGATCGGTGGCGCTCATCTGGAATGACGCGACGCTGCGTGAGATAGAAAAGATTATTCGTCGCATACCTAAATTGGCCTGGGAGGATTTCGCGCGGCTTTTCCAGGATGAGCATAAATATACCCATCAGGCCCCTGAAGGCGACTTTCTCCAGATCGAGGATCCGGATGACCGCAAGTTCGCCGCTCTGGCCCAAGCCACGCAAGCCGTCCTGATTTCTATCGACGACCACCTCTTGAGCCAAAGGGCGAATTTGGACATAAGGATCATGCGGCCGTCTGAGTTCTTGATCTCTCACCAGGCTTAGATAGAGATACCAAACGCGCGGTCGTCTCATTCACGCATGCCACGCTTGGCCATCACCGCGGCCTCAAGCGGCGACATCTTCTCGTCAGGGCCATCAGCTTGCCCCCGGCGGCTGGCGTCAGCCGCTGAGGATGAGCGGAGCACGGACTGCCGCGCAGCGGTTCAATTCGGAGGGAGGCCGAGTTACCCCGCGTTACGCTGAGACCGGCCAGCGGGTGCCACTCGTGTCAATCCAGCGGCCCTGGCTGGAGGAACGCGCAACGCCATCCAGCACCTCTTGCACCTTGGCGCCATCCTCGAAGGTCGGTGCCGCCGGCTTGCCGGAGCGGATCGCTCTGATCCAGGTTCGCTGGAGCAACGCGGTCGGTTGCGCGAGTGGATGGCTGAAGGTTCCGAGGTTGGACTTCAGCCGCTCCGGCACATCGAGCTCGGCGAGGGAGCCCTCGCCGCGCCGGGCACCGTAGAGAGCCGTGTCGCCGTGCGCCATGAGCATCCCGTCCGAGCCGGAGAGGACGATCTCCTCGGCCGAATCGACGGCGGCGGTCGTCGTGACATGGACCGTCGCCATCGCACCGTTGGCGAACCGGAGGATGAACGCGTAGTTGTCGTCGGCGTCCACCCTGCCCATGGCCGACGAATCAGGCAGCCGGCGCCGGGTGACCATGGTCGCCGTCGCCCCGGCGACGGCGGTGATCTCACCAAACCACCAGCGGAGCGCGTCGATGTGGTGGCTGCCGGTGGCGCCGAGCATTCCGCCGGCCTTCTCCTGCTCCATGAGCCAGCCGAATGCCCGGCCTTGAGGATCAGCGAGGCTAGAGCGGAAGACGGTCAACGTCGCGGCTTGCGGGGCGCCAATATACCCTTCGTCGATCAATTCGCGGATTCGCTGACGGACAGGGACGTACCGGAACTCGTGGTTAACCATCGCGATGAGGCCCGCGCCGGCGGCCATCTTGACCATGTCTCGCGACTCGGCGGTGTTCCGCGCCATCGGCTTTTCGCAGAGCACGTGCTTGCCGGCGTCGAGCGCGGCCAGGGTCATTTGGTGGTGCAGATGAGGCGGGGCGGCGACGATCACGGCGTCAACGTCACCATCGCGGACCAACCCACGGAAATCGGTCGTTGCCATGGGTATCTGATACTTCGCGGCTGTCGACAACGCGTGTTCCTGATGGCGGGCGCAGACGCCAACAACCTCGGCTTCCGGGAGCGCTTTCAGAGCCGGGATGTGGGCCGAGGCGCCAAACCCCGTGCCAAGCACGGCCACCCGGATCGGCCGGGTACGATCTTCTCGCTCGTCGTTGTCTGAGCTGGCTCTGCCGCTGATGAGCGCTGCTTGATTGAGGACCATATCATCGCCGTTTCGTTTGTTGCCGCCCGTGGATACACGTGTCTGAGTAGGGCGAACGTTCACCATGACCCAACAGCTCGAGTTGCTCGTTCACCATGCTACCACAGGAGTTCAGGGCGTCCGTTCATATGGAGGATTTGTACTAGCCGGGCAGGTGCTGATTCATTGGACATGTGGCACGATTGCCAGGAATGATCGAACGGGATGCAGAGGCGGGGAGAAACGCGGATGCGACTTTTCACTGGCAAGGGCGACACCGGCATGACCGATCTCCTCGGGGCTCGGGTTAGCAAGGATGACGCCCGGATCGATCTGCTCGGCTCTTTCGATGAGGCCACGTCCACCATCGGCCTGGCGCGCGCTCAGGCCACGGCCGAGCGGACGGGAGCATTGCTCGTCATCGTGCAACGGGATCTCTACCAGATCATGGCTGAACTGGCCTACACGGACAACCTGCGTCCCGCTAGCCAGCAATTCAGGGGCGAGCGCGTTGACTGGCTGGAAAATGAGACAGACACGTTGACGACTGACGTTCCGCTACCGCCGCATTTCGTCTTGCCGGGGGATTCCGTTGCCGGTGCGGCGCTTGACGTGGCCCGGACGGTCGTGCGCCGCGTCGAGCGGGAAGCGGTCGCGCTTCATCATCAGGGTCAAGTGACGAATCCGGAGATTCTGCGCTATCTCAACCGGCTCTCCTCGCTCCTGTTCATTGCCGCTCGGTTCGAGGACCGGGAGGCCGGTGTGACGCCGATGCCGGCGAAGGAGGAGAAGGGCAAACATCCCTCACGGGGCGCGTAACCCTCAATCAAACAGCTCTTCGAGCGCGATCGCGACATGTGGCAGCGCTGCCAGCCTGATAGCGCCCTCACGATGCACGGACTCCCTGTACATACCGTCTGCCTGCCGTATCCAAACCGTAACGGTCCGCTCGTAAGGGTGAACGCGCCAGATCTCTTGGTCGCCGCGTGCCTGATACGCCGGCAGCTTGGCGTCGATATCGTAGCCTCCGGTCGATGGCGACCAGACTTCGACCACGAGCGGAAGCGGGGCGTCGTAGGATTCCAAGATGTCGGACCGGCCTTCGAGGTCATGACCGAGCGCGGTCGGTACAACAAAGAGATCCGGAATATAGTAGGTACCATGGGAAGAATGAACATGCCCGGCATTGATTCGGACTTGATACGTCCGCCAATCGAGCTGCTGGAGCAAGAGATAGCCGAGCTTCACCATGAGCCAGTTGTGAGACAATGACATCGGTGGCTTCTCCCGCAACTGCCCGTGATGCAGTTCCCAGTGACCGTCCGGGTCGCGGAGGGCGACCCGGCGGAATGCCTCGTCGCTGACTCGTGTCTGGGTGACCATCGCCGCCTCCTCCACCGGTTCGCGTCGCAACCAGCTATCGGCGCTATTCTACCGGACGGCCTCAGCAGATTTGCTCCCGAGTCTGGTGGACATCGGCGAAGGTTTCTGTCCCGATTCCGGGGGGGTCAGACAGAGTCCGGGTAAAGGCTAGCGGACGCTATGGAGCAAACGCGGGCGGCAAGACTAGCATCATGACTGGTATCACGAGGCCATGGTCGCGTGGTGACGACCCACATCCGTGAGCACGGTGTCGATATGGACCGTCCCGGGACTGGAGCCCCGAACGGAAACGCCGGCGGCCGCGCCTTCCCTGCATAAAACGGCGGTGACGCCGCGCGGAACACGGTGATGCGTGTAGTGGCCGACCTCTATGCCCAGCACGTCGGTGATCGCATCGTGCGGACCGAGCTGAAGTTGCGTGCCGGGCGGAGCGACAGGGTCAGTCACGGCCCTCACCCTTCCTGCGATTGTCCGTCGCCGCGTTCACGCGCCGCGACTCGCCCAGCCTGCCTGTCCGGCCCCGGCGCAACCATTGGCACGTTGATCCACAGTACGGCCGTGGGCGTGCCGCCATCGTTCCACCAGCGGTGCGGCTGGGTGCTGCGGAAGCAGAGGGCGTCGCCAACCTGCAGCCGATAGTGCTCCCGC
>DASYWB010000085.1:0-10900 GCA_035936495.1 Thermomicrobiales bacterium | reverse complement strand
CGAGAACCCTCGCCCCATCCATGCCATGGACCCGATTAGGACCACACAGGGATGAGCCATTGGAGATTGCGGGAAGCACTCCGATAGTCGGTGCGCGTGTTCCGCGAGCCCCTCGGCACTTTCCGAGTCAGACGGCCCGTCCCCAACTCGGCGCCTCCTGGAATATCGCAGGGCGCGTACCATCATCCGTTGCTCACCGAGTAAACGCTTTGATTAAGTGAAGTAGATATTCGAAGGAGTCGACACCAGGAGGGATTTCCCCGGATGACCTCAGCTGCTGCCAGTGCTCCAACCGTTTGAACGTCTCAGTTCCTCCGGTCTCGCGGGAGGCCTCCGCGATCCCTTCGGCGCGGGCGCGGCTCCATCCGGCCCAGTGACGCGCCGGCCTCCTTGCGAGGTTGTGGTCACGGGCCGCCGCTGCGCCCTGCGCGCCGAACGGGACATGGTAGGATGGTGGAGTCCGTGCAGCGGGCAGATCTATTGGTTATCCACGACCCGGCCTCGTCGCGGCGAGATTCCCGGAGTGGCGGAAGGTCTTCGGCACCGCATGGATCTCTTGCGGGATGTCCTCTCCTATATCCAGGAAAACCCTGAGCGCTTTTGGCGGGCCGTCGAGGTCCACGTGCGCCTCAGCCTGACCTCCCTCCTCTTCGCCATGGCGGTCTTCATCCCGATCGGCGTCATCGTCGCAAGGAGCCGGCGGATCGGACCGGGGCTCATTGCCACCGTCGCCGCCCTGCGGGTGATTCCCAGCCTCGCGCTGCTCTTCATCTTCTTCCCCATCCTCGGACCGGGCGAGGATACCGCCCGGTATGCCTTGATCCTCCTTGCGGGTCCCGCCCTGGTCATCAATACGGCCGCCGGTTTGCGCAACGTCAACGCGGCGGTGCTCGAGAGCGCTCGTGGGATGGGCATGCGCCCATTCCAGGTCTTCGCCCGTGTCGAGCTCCCAATCGCGCTGCCGGTCATCATCGCCGGAATCCGGACCGCATCTATCGAAATCATTGCCAGCGCCGTGCTCGCCGCCTATATTGGGGCTGGCGGGCTCGGCAACTTCATCACGAGTGGCCTGACGCTGTTGGACAGCCAACTGCTGCTCGTCGGGGCAATCCCCGTTACCCTTTTGGCGCTTATTGCGGAGGGACTGTTCAGCATGACTGAGCGGCTCGTCACTCCGCCTACCGCGTAGTTCCCCGGCTGGCGCGCATTGTGCTTGGCTGGACACGAGGCTGGACATACTCCAGCAACCGGAGCAACCTGGACCACAGGTGCTCACAACCCCCGAGGAGGGAACGAACCATGGTCGACCGCCGAACATTCATCAAGGGGACGATCGCCGTGCCCGTCGTGGGCGTCGCCGCACTCGGCGCCTCGCATGCCGCGATCGTCTCTGCCCAGGATCAGCCTGTCCGCATCGGTTCCAAGAATTTCACCGAGCAATTCATCCTTGGCCAGATGTATCGCTTCCTGTTGGAAGAGGCAGGCATCCCCGTCGAGCTCAGCCTAAACCTGGGTGGCACCGGCATCGCCCATGCCGCGCTCACCAGCGGCGAGATCGACCTCTACCCCGAGTACCCGGGCACCGCCCTCGTCGAAGTCCTGGATCGGCAGTTCGCCGAGCTCACGGACACGGCCACGCCGGTGGCGGCGACACCGGTCACCGCGGGTACGCCTGGTGCCGGTCAGGCAGTCGATCAGCTCGTCTACGATACCGTCAAGGAGTTCTACGAAGAGCAGTTCAATGTCACCCTGCTCAATCAGACGCCATTCAACAACACGCAGGCCGTCGCGGTGAAGCGTTCCTTCGCCGAGGAGCAGGGACTGGAGACGATCTCGGACCTGGCCGCGATCGCCGGGGACCTGACCATCTCGGCCCCGTCCGACTTTGTCGAGCGGGAAGACGGCCTCCAGGGACTTATCCGGACCTATGGCGGTGAGTTCGATGAGATGGAAGTCCTCAGTGTCGACCCGAGCTTGAAGTACCGGGCCATTGAGTCGGGCGACGCCGACGTCGTCCTCGCCTTCGGGACGGATGCGCAGATCTCGGCCCTCGACCTGGTGGTGCTGGAAGATGACAAGGGGCTCTTCCCGCCGTACCATGTCGCGCCGTTCGTGCGCCAAGAGACCATCGATGCCTACCCGGCGCTGCCCGACGCGCTCAACGCGCTCGCCCCGCTCCTGACTGACGAAGTCATGCGGGAGCTCAACGCCCAAGTCGACATCGAGGGGGAGGAGCCTGAGGATGTCGCCCGCCAGTTCCTAGAAGAGCAGGAGCTGATCTCTGGATCGTAGCCGCGCCATGGCCCGGGTGGAGAGGAGCCTTCCTCCCCGCCCAGGCGGGGGCGGCGCCATGCCACTTCCAGGGAGGGATACCCATCGCCACACACGTTAGCCCCACCGGAGCCATCCCGGCAGGCGCTGGCGCCAACGAAGCCTGGGGAAGCTCGATCACCTTTGAAGAGGTATCGAAGGTCTTTCCAAACACCCCCGTTCCCGCTGTTGACGGCGTTTCGTTCACCGTCAACCCCGGTGAACTCGTCGTACTGCTCGGGCCCTCTGGTTGTGGCAAGACGACCCTGCTGAAGATGGTCAACCGGCTCTATGAGCCGACCTCCGGCCATATCAGGATCGACGGCACCGACATCCTCGAGCTGCCGGCGCCTCAGCTCCGCCGCGGCATCGGCTACGTGATCCAGCAGACCGGGCTGTTTCCACATATGCGGATCGCCGACAATATCGCCGTCGTGCCCAGGCTGCTAGGCTGGGACAAGAAGAGGATCCATGCCCGCGTCGATCGTTTGCTCGACGTCGTCGGGCTGCCGCCCGATATCTACCGCCGCCGCTACCCGGCTCAGCTCTCCGGCGGCGAGCAGCAGCGTGTCGGTCTGGCTCGCGCGCTTGCCGCCGAGCCGACGATGATGCTGATGGACGAGCCATTCGGTGCGCTCGACGCCATAACGCGGAGCCGCCTGCAAGAGGAGCTCCTGCAGATCCATCGCCGATTTGGACAGACCGTCCTCTTCGTCACGCATGATATCGAGGAGGCGGTCCGCCTGGCTGACAAGATCGTCGTCATGCGTCAGGGACAAGTGGTTCAATACGATACCGCGCTCAAGATCGTGACCCAGCCGGCCGACCCATTCGTGGCCGAGCTGGTCGGCACCGATGACGTCCTCCGCCGCCTCAGCCTCTTGGCCGTGGGTGCGGCGATGGAGGCGCTCGGGCGGACGATTCCCGATGGGCAGCCGGTGGTCAAGCGTTCGGCCTCGATGCGCACCGCGCTCAGCATCCTGCTGGAGAAGCAGACCGACCGGCTGACGGTGGTCGACGAGGACGCGCGGCCGATCGGTGAGATCACGATGGGGACGGTGCAGGCCGTCAGCGCCATCACCGATGTGCCTGGGGAGCGGCCGGCATCGCTTCGCGCGCCCGGCGGGCAGCCTGCCCAGAAGGATTGACGCCCTATGGGGAACATCAACCTCAGCTACCTCTTTGAACATCCTCGCCGGGTCTTCGACCTCTCCGTTGAGCATCTGACCCTCGCCCTCACGGTCCTCGCGGTGGCGTTGGTCCTTGCCCTGCCGCTCGGTGCCATCGCGACACGGTTTCACCGGCTGACGTTGCCGATTCTCGCGATCCTCGGTGCGATCTACACGATACCCAGCCTCGCCTTCCTCGCCGCGCTGATCCCAACCCCACTCGGCTTGGGGCGGGACAACGCGCTGGTTGTTTTCGTCGCCTACGCGCAGATCTTCCTCGTCCGCAACATCGTCGCCGGACTTCGCGGCGTCGACCCGGCAATGCTCGAAGCCGCGCGCGGCATCGGCATGACGTCGTGGCAAGTATTCAGGCAGGTGCGCTGGCCGCTGGCGTTGCCCGTCATCATGGCCGGTGTCCGCACGGCGCTCGTCACGACGATCAGCATCACGTCGATCGCCGCGACCGTGGCGGCGGGCGGGCTGGGGGAACTCCTCTTCACCGGGTTGACGCGGCCGCCGCGCATCGGCCTGCCGATGATCGTCGCCGGCACGGTCGCCATCACCACGCTTGCCGTCTTCACGGATATCCTCCTCCGCTTGCTTGAACGCCAAACCGCCGCCGCGAAGGCGATTCGCGCCGCACGCTGAACGGGCTCGTCCCCTGGGGCAACCCACGTGTGCCTGGTTAGCGGATGAATATTGCTGAATTCATCCAGTTCGAACTCGGGCGGGCTTCGGATACATGGTGCCAGAATGAGCAATGTGACGGCCGCCGCGCGGCGCCCGGCTTTTCGGGGTATCTCGGCCAGTGCGTCAGGGAGACCAAGTTCTTCGAGACGCTCTCTCCTCCAGATTCCGGGGAGCGCCCGTGCTGGGATGAGCCGCGGCTGTCGGCAACAGCCCCTCTCCCGGTGCGCGGGGTCCCAAGTTCAGTGAGGGCCGCTCCTGCGAACAGGCTCCGTCATGATGCGCTCGCCGCCCTGCAAACCGCCGTGGATGCGTACCGGGGATTAGTGTTTCTCCACAACACGTATGTTAGATTTAGCCAGGGCATGGATGCTGCGATACGTCGGCTGTCGCGGACCTTAGCGCATCGTGTTGCCCGGTCTCACCTTGGGCCGGTGAAAGGGACCCCGCTATGGCCGCACGGCGCCACGCCCCGCGACACCGTCGTCGTTCCGTCTTCCTCTTGCCCGTCGTCTGCGCGGCCGCGATCATCGCGTCCGTTGGAGCCGTGCTCGCCTTCGTCGTGCTGCCGGCAGAAGCGGATACGCCGCTCAAGATTGCCACACCGGAAGGCACAGAGATCGCGGCGGCCACCGTGATTACGATTTCTACTGTGCCCCCGACGACCGTCGCGACCACCCTGGGGACCGCAACTCCGCGCGTCCTTCAGCTCCGGACTACTGACCCACGGCCACCCGCGAGGCCGCTTGCCACGCCGACGGTGCGGGTCTTGAACTTACCCACCGTCGATCTGACCCCGACCGCGACCGTGACCATTCGTCCACAAGTCTCACCGGCCCCGACGCGGGCCTCGGCGGCTCAGCAAAGTACCCAGTCTGGACCGGCGCCACCTCCTGCGTTCCAGACCGCGGTAGCTCAGCAGCCCACCATCGCCCCGGTAGTGGCGGCGGCGACCACCACGCCTCCACCTCCAACAGTAACGCCGCCACCCCCGACAGCAACGCCGCGCCCACCGACCGCGACGCCAGTACCGCCATCTCCGACCGCCACGCCGAAGCCTCCGACGCCTACCGAGCGACCGCGGCCGACAAGCACGCCGCGCCCGACCCGCACGCCTCGTCCTAACCCCGAGCGGACTACGTCAACACCGCGGCCGACCGCGATATCACCCTCGTCGGGAGGCGTACAGCCCTCGCCCACTCGCTCCGTACGATCCGGCCAGTCCGCGGAGGCCGCACCCTCCCCGCGACGCGGCTCGAATGACGGACCCACCCCGACCCGGGCCGCTCGTCCTCGCGGGTAGGGGTTCGCCGTTCACCAGCTGAGGGTTGGTCCCGGAATCCCGCCTTGGGCCACTCTCTCGAGGAAAACGCCTTCGACCAAGCCGAAGGCGCCGGTCAGCATCATGTCTCCGTGTGGCACCGCCTCGTGATAGCCCAGCCCTCGTGCGATGGCCCGATTTGGACCGGTGATGGCAACGAAGTGGAACGGCCCTTCGTCGCGATACGCGGGATCGAGCGCCGCGCCATGGCCGTCAAAGTCCCGCTGGAAAGACGCATTGGAGATCGTCCCGTGGCGCAGCCGCTCGACCAACTCCGCGATAATGGCCGCGGAGATGCCACCGGTATGGTGCTCGAAGAGACCATAGAGACGCTGCCCTTTGACGAGCACCGCGAACGTATGCATGTTCCCAACGTTGACAAGAATGGCACCCTCTTCTCGGACCATCCTGCCGACAAGGGGATCCCCAGGGACCCCCAACACCGCCGCGGCTCCGGTATCCATCAGGAAGGCGCCCGGCACGAGCCGGGACACGGCCACCATACGGGTCATCAAGGCCGGCGGCTCGCGGTAGACCATTTGCGCCAGATCACCACCCTGGCACAGCAGGCCATCGAGGTAAGCGAACCGCACATCGTTGTTGCCGAGGCCGGGCGCGTAGCCGTGATCCTGGACCGCGATCGCAACGGTCTCCGGCATCTCCACCTCGTGGTCTGCCAGCGTTCGCTCGATCGCGTTGAGATCGATGTCACCGAGAGTAACGACCACGGCGTCCAACGGCGGCTCATTGTCGATGCGGATCCCGATGTCCCTAACCCGGTCGAGATCATTATGGACCGTCCGCGCGGCATCCGCGGTTGCCGTGACGGAGAGGCCGGCCGCAAGGTGTTCCTTGATGGCGTTGGTTGATGCGCCGCCGCCCATCAGCGTTCCAGCTAGGTGGACGGAGCGACTGGCCGCGGTCGCCTTCCGGACGCGGGCGCCGATAATTCGAGTTTGTGAAGGCAGGACCATCTTCAGCCAATTCTCCGGGGTCCGGTCGCACTCGTAGATGAGCACATCCTGCGTCCCCGCGCCCACGTCGATGGCCAAGATCCGGTCCACTCGCCGTGACTCCTGCTTTGGCCCACCCGGACGCACCGAAGGGAGAAAGTATGGAACGAAACGCGAATCACGGCCGGGCGTGATGCCTGGCCGTGAGACGCCGTGGTAGTTATCCAAGGGACGTTACGCGGAGCGCCGTCCCAAGATCATGTTCTTGAGGAGAACCAAGATGACCGCCGCGATGGTCGCGACGATGACACTGCTCCAGAAGCCCGCATCACCACCGACTAATCCATCGGTGACCAGACCGGCGACGAAGGCGCCGACGAGGCCAAGGAGGAGGTCACCCCAGATGCTCCGGTCGGTCCGCGTCACTACACCCGCGAGCCATCCCGCCAGAATGCCGACAATGATCCAAAGAAGGAAATTCATGCCGCTCTAACCTCCCTCAAACGCCCGGCGGGCCCACGCCACCGGCGCATGTGCCCCGAGGCTTGTCCTTACGCACCCTTGGTGCCACGGATTGCGGGGTCTTCAACGTGGCGGAAACGTGAGTCGGCTGGCCGCCATCATGATGCTCCTGACGCTGATCAGCATCCGGCCCGCCTGGTTTCGACTGGCCGTTCGCCGCTTGATGATCGGAACTCGTGAGCGCCGCTTGTTCAGCCACCATAGTGTCAGATTTCGCCGTGCTTACCTCTCCGGCGTTCTGGCTTGCGCGAGGCTCCGGCCACGCCGCCAGCGCCGCCTCGGACCTCAACCGTCTGGCCTCGTCACCATGGGCTACCGGCAGGGGTTCGGCAGGGACTCCATGCGGCAACGGCCACCGTGGCACTCGCTCCGATCGTCGCCACTCGGGGTGAGCGAAGAGGGCGGCCCACGTCCCTGCCGCGAGCAGTATGGCAAGGACACTCAATGCAACGATGACCATGCCCAATCGGTCGCTTGCGCTCGCCAGGAGCAAGACGACCGTAATGGCGCAAAGAAAGGCGCCGGCACAGACCATGACGAGGCCGCTTCCGCGGCAGACCCGGCCCCATCTCACGGCATCTACGAATACCGGAAACGCGACGGAGGACTCCGGGTCCTTACGCTTCGCACGGGGACCATAGGTCCGGACCGCTCTCCCACAAAGGATCAGCAGCGCACCAATTCCGAACCCCAGGAGCACGAAATCCACGCCTGGTCCTCCGTCTTCCCCATCCACCACCAGGCAGTCGTGGTCCATCGAAGCCCGAGACCGTATTGTGCCACGTCTGCCGATCGTCTATCCGAGGCATTGCCCGATCGTCTCCACCAGCGCGGCGGAGCACCCCCATCTCCCTGGGACCGTTAGGTGTGACCGGGACCAACCGTGTGCTGGCTTACGCGGGGAGACGCAAGGTCCCCCCTCCTGCTCGCCCTATCACCCGCGTCTCAGGAGAGAGGGAGCACTCTAGGAGGGTGCCATCATGGAGGCGCCCCTGGATTCCCGAGCCTCCCGGATCGTGCCACATCTCTTCAATAGGCATCAACCACGATCTTGACAAGAGCCCAGCACCCTCGTAAAGTGTACGTACAGTCTCGTAAGGAGGCGATGACATAGTCCGATCACTGTCGTGTTCGCGGCCGGGAATGATGGCGGGGTAGTTCCCGGAGGCTCGAACACGAGAGGACCGGCACCAACCCTACGTCCGTTGCGGGGCGTTGATGTGGGGAGCGGGCCGCGAGCGGTCGGGACGATGCCATCTTCTCCCCATCGGGGCTGTTTTTTCTGCCTTCGCTGCCGGCCCCGGTCACAGGGCGACGGCGCTGGCATCGTGTGCGATAGTACGGCGTCTTGTCATCGCCGGTCCGGGATATTGCCCCGGACGACCACTGGGAGCAACCATGGCCGGGTGTTTCAATGTCGTGATTACCGCGAATCGCTATCGAGACGAGATGGACCACGAGCGGGCGATTCTGGCGGATCGATTCCCGGATCTCGAGATCAACCTGACCGGCACCGCCGCTCGCACCGAGCAAGATTTGATCGAGGTCGGCGCCGAGGCGGATGCGATTCTGCTCAGCACCCTCGAAGCTGTCTCCGCGAACCTCCTTGACCATCTACCGCGCTGCAAGGCCATCGGCCGCTACGGCGTGGGCCTCGATAACGTTGACCTCGATGCCGCCACCGAACGGGGAGTCGTCGTCACTCACTTCCCGTCGTACTGCACCAACGAGGTCGCCGACCATGCCCTGTCGATGATCCTCGCCCTCAACCGGCGTATCGTGGAACTGGATCGTGACCTCCGCCGGGGTGCCTGGATCGCCAGCCATAGTGGCACCCGGAATATCCTGCGCGGCGCCGTCCTCCCGCTGCGCGAGTCGAACCTCGGCATCGTCGGGTTTGGCAGAATCGGCCGGGCTGTCGCCGAGCGTGCACGTCCATTCGGCCTGACGCTGCTCGTTCACGATCCCTATGTCGATGCCGAGCTGATCCGGGGCGCGGGAGCAGAACCGGTCTCCATGGATGATCTGCTTTCCCACTCCGATATCGTGACGCTGCACTGCCCATTGACACCGGAAACCCGCGACTTGATAGGCGCGGAGCAATTCGAGCGCATGAAGCCTTCCGCGTTCCTCGTCAACACCGCGCGCGGCCCGATCGTCGATCTTGACTCGGCGATCGACGCGCTCGCCAACGGGAAGATCAGTGGCGCGGGTCTCGACGTGACCTACCCTGAGCCACTGCCCGCGTCGTCACCTCTCTACACTTTGCCAAACGTCATTCTGACCCCGCACAGCGCCTACTACTCCGAGCGCTCGATTGACGTCGTACGCGATGAGACGTTCGCTTCGACGATCATGGTGCTCCAAGGGCGCCGGCCTCCGACCGTTGCTAACCCAGAGGTCTTGGAGCGCGTCTCGCTTTCCGATTGAATGCTTAGGGCGGCGGTGCCCACCTAAAGGCTGAAGCATGATCCGTCGCCGTGCACGGGAACATTGGAGGCACGAGGGCGACTGCTCAGCTTCTGGTTCCCAGCCCGGTGGTGAGCGGCCGGCATCCGCCGCGGACGACGATGCACGGCTGTTGCTGGCGGCCAGAGAGGGTGACGTTGGTGCTTTCAACCGCCTCGTCGATCTCCATACGCCCGTCATCTTCAACGTCTGCCTACGCCTGCTCCGCGACGACGCGTCCGCTGAAGATGCCACGCAGGAGACGTTCATCCGGGCCTGGCGGGCGATCGAGACGTGGCATGGCGGGATGGTGCGCCCCTGGTTAATTCGCATCGCCACCAACCGGTGCTATGACGTCCTACGGAGCCAGGCGCGGCGGCCGGTCACCTCGCTCGACGCCGAGCCCTTCGAGACCGAGCCCCAATGGAGCAGCCAGGCTCAAAGCCCCGAGGACCCGGAGCGCTTCGCGATGCGTTCCGATCTCTCCGCGTACCTGGAACGGGCCCTTTCCACGCTCCCCGAGGATCAACGGCTGGCCATTATCCTGGCCGACATCCACGGATTAGGCTATGAGGAAGTCGCCGAGGCCACCGGTGTCGCGGTCGGCACGGTTAAGTCCCGGATAAGCCGGGGCCGGGGCCGGCTGCGCGACGCGCTCCGCGATGATGCCAAAAGTGCGGAACTGTTTGGACACTTTCGCCGTCTTCTAGACGACAATTAGCGACATCGCCGGTGATCGCCGGCGAGGCACAGGACAGGCATGGATCGACCGGGGAACACGGACAATTCAACACCATCGGGGTGGCGGCGAGCCACGTCCGACGTGGCGCAACACCTGGACCTCGCCACGTTGTCCGCGTATGTCGATCGCACGCTCGACGACATGGATCATCGCGCGGTGGAAGCGCACCTCGCTGCGTGCGCCGCCTGCCGGCAAGAAGCCGGGGAAATTAGTGCCACCATCGACCTCTTGCATGGTCTTCCCCGATACCAACCGCAACGCTCATTCCGGCTCGCACCGGCCGTCGCCCGGCGCGAGCGAGGGAGCGTCGTCTGGCTCGGCCGATACCTCTCCGCGTTACCCGCGCTACGCGCCGCAACCGCCGCGGTGGCGCTGCTCTTTCTCGGCACCATCGTGGCGGACGTTCTGACGACCTCCAACGCGCCTGGAGGACCGGACTTCGCGGCCGAGCAGGTTGAAACCACGACCGGCGGTGGCGAGGATGATTCGGTCGCGTTGCCGACCGCCACGTCAGCTCGCACCTCGGCTCAGGACGCGGATGAGACGGACGTGATGGAGGCGGTTGGAGACGCCGAGCAAGAGACAGCTCAGGATGAGGGTGCCGCCGGGGCGGTAGCAAACGACGAGACCGTTCCGGAGAGCGCCGATAGCGAAACCACCTTACGCGAAGCCGCGGCGCCAGTACCGTCATCCCCCACCGCAACCGCCATCCCGACCGCGACCGCCATCCCCACACCAACCCAAACCC
>DASYWB010000084.1:0-2804 GCA_035936495.1 Thermomicrobiales bacterium | reverse complement strand
AGTGCCGGGCCATACTCGAAGTCGATCTCGTGCTGGCCGATGGCGACTTCATGGTGACTGGCCTCGACCTCGATCCCCATGTCGTCCAGGGCCATCACCATGTCCTTGCGGACGGTGCTGGCGAGGTCCGTCGAGAGATCGAAGTAGCTCCCACGGTCATGCGGCAGCGGGGCGATCTGATCCCCATTCTTGGTGAACAGGAAGAACTCCAGCTCCGGCCCGACCTTATAGGTGTAGCCGATCTCGGCGAGCCGCTCGAGCTGGCGCATCAGCACGCCGCGGGGGTCACCGGGAAACGGATCGCCATGCGGACCATAGACCCAGCAGATCACCCTCGCCGTGGTGAACTCGCCCCGCTCCCAGGGGACGATCGCGAAGGTCGAGAGGTCGGGATCGAGATACATGTCCGATTCGGCGATCCGGGTGAACCCGGCGATGGACGAACCGTCGATCCACTGGCCGCCGTCGATGACGTGCCCGAAGACAGCCGACGGGATGGTGACGCTCTTGACGATGCCCATCACGTCGGTGAACTGCAAGTTAATGAACTTGACGTCGTTCTCCTCAACCTGCTTGAGGATATCCTGCTTGCTGGGACTCTTGCCGATGATCTTCTCGTGCGAGACCGCCGTTCCGATGGCCATAGGTGCTTCGCCTCCCTCTCCTGATCCGCCGCGTCGATTGCCGCTCACCAACACGCGAGACACGCCCGATGCCGGCCCCCTCGCCAAGGCATCCCCTGCTCGTCACCGAATGCTGATGCATCCCCGCAAGGCTACCCGAGGACAGGATGAGCGTCATCGTGCCGCATGTTCAACAGCAAACTTCGGAATTGTGCGATGTGCATAAATATTGAACCGGGCGCGGCGGCCGGTTTTCAGGGAACAGCTCCCCATCAGTTGAAAAGCCTCCCGGACTCCGGAGGTAGTTACTGGCACCCAGTCCACCGGGAGTAAGGACCGCCTCCATGGCAGGCTTGCGGCTATGATATCGCTTGCGCGAAAGGAGCAGATGCTGACAATGACCGACAACGATAGAGCAAAACAGCCCATCCCCATGGCGATGCCGGAAGCGGACGACGGGCCGGAGGACCATGTGCTGGCCTTTATCGAGATCCCGCGGGGGAGCCGCAATAAATACGAGTACGATGAGGAACTACAGCTCTTCCGGCTCGACCGGGTGCTCTATTCCTCGGTCCACTACCCGACCGATTACGGGTTCATCCCTGATACCCTGGCCGAAGATGGCGACCACCTCGACATCCTCGTGCTCGTCCAAGAGCCGACCTTTCCCGGCTGCCTGATCGAGGCCCGTCCCCTGGGCGGACTCGACATGGCCGACGAGAAGGGACCCGATTTCAAGGTACTCGCTGTCCCTGTCGGCGACCCGCGTTACGCTCATGTCCATTCGCTGGATGAGATCGGCGACCACTGGCTGCGCGAGATCGAGACCTTCTTCGCGACCTACAAACTGCTCGAACCGAAGGAGACAGAAGTCCTCGGCTGGCACGACGTGGAGTACGCCTGCGCCGTCATCGAGCGCTGCCAGAAGCGATACGCGGTCACGCGGTGACGTTGCCCGGGCTACGGGCTTGAGCCATGGGTGCAGAGACCGAGCAGAACGAGCGTCGTTCCATATGGACTGTTGGGTGGATACGAGAAGTGCAATGCGCGCATTGATCGCCTAAATTGGGTTCGGGCATCAGTTTCGCGCTGGCGATACATCAGAGCGTTGCACTGGGCGTACGTCTAACCGTCTCCGGTACCACGGCGTTCCTGCACGCGGATTCAGCGATGCTCACTCTCCCTCCGTCTCCTCCTTTGGTATCCTGCTCATCCTGAATCGTGGATGCGTAGGTCGACAAGGGGGGCGAACATGGCGGACGCGCAGAATTTCGACGGTCTTCTTCGTTGGCGTTGCATTGGGCCGTTCCGCGGTGGCCGGGTCGTCGCGGTCGCAGGCAGTTACGACGACCCAAATACCTTCTATTTCGGCGCGGTCGCCGGCGGCGTCTGGAAAACGACCGACGCCGGCACCTACTGGCAATGCGTCACCGACGGCTCCCTCAAGACGTCCTCCGTCGGCGCCCTGGCCGTGGCCCCCTCTGACTCGAACGTGATCTACGTCGGCATGGGCGAGACGACCATCCGCATCGACGTCTCGCACGGCGACGGGGTCTACAAGAGCACCGATGCCGGCCGGAGTTGGGAGCACCTCGGGCTCGAAGACACCCGCCACATCGGCAAGGTTCGCGTCCATCCCGGCAATCCCGATATCGTCTGGGTTGCCGCCTTCGGCCACGCCTTCGGCCGGAATGAGGAGCGCGGCGTCTACAAGAGCGACGACGGCGGCAAGACCTGGCGGAAGACGCTCTTCGTCAGTGATAAGGCCGGCGCGGTAGACCTCAGCGTCGACGAGCGTAACCCGCGCATCCTCTACGCGACGATCTGGGAAGCCTACCGCTCCTTCTGGCAGATCAGCAGCGGCGGTCCAGAGAGCGGCCTCTGGCGGAGCACCGACGGCGGTGAGACCTGGGAGGAGATCACCCGCAATCCCGGCCTCCCCGCGGGCATGCTCGGCAAGCTCGGCGTCTCCGCTTCCCCCGCCAAGTCCGGGCGCGTCTGGTGTCTGATCGAGCATGCGAAGGAAGGCGGGCTCTACCGCTCCGACGATTACGGCGATACCTGGAGTAAGGTGAGCGACAACCAGAACCTCATCTCGCGGGCCTGGTACTACATCCACCTCACCGCTGATCCCCAGGATCCGGAGACGGTCTACGTCAACAACCTCGACTTCTGGAAGAG
>DASYWB010000083.1:0-2002 GCA_035936495.1 Thermomicrobiales bacterium | reverse complement strand
GAGACTGATCCACGTCGGGGAGGCCCTGTTCAGGCGTGATTTCGACCTGCTGCGGGAGCGCCCGGACAAGGGTTGCTCCCTGACCGACTGCGTCTCGTTCGTCGTCATGCGGGAGCGCGCGATCACCGTGGCGTTCGCCTTCAGGCACTTCGAGCAGGAACGTTTCGCGAGGGAGCCCCGTCGGGGATGAGGCTCGGGTGAAGATCGGCTGCATGAAGACTATAAACGTCCCTCACGCATCGATTACAAACTCTAGGCTGATGTCCAGCGCGGGGGCGGAGTGGGTCAGGGCGCCGACGGAGATCAGATCGACGCCGGTCCCGGCGATGGCGCGGACGTTCTGTAGGTTGACCCCGCCGGAGGCTTCTACGAGGGCACGGCCCGCGACGAGATCGACCGCCTGGTGTATGGTCTCGACATCCATATTGTCGAGCAGAATGGCATCGGCGCCGGCCGCGACGGCTTCCTCGACCTCGGCCAGGGTGGTGACCTCGACCTCGATGCGCATCGTGTGAGGCGCGAAGGCCGTCGCCTGGCGGATGGCCCGCGTCACGCGATCAGGGCCGCCGATAGCCGCCAGGTGGTTGTCCTTGATCAGGATGCCGTCGCTCAGGCCAAACCGGTGGTTGCGGCCGCCGCCGTGGCGCACCGCCGCCTTTTCCAACGCGCGGAGTCCTGGCGTCGTCTTGCGGGTGTCGATGATCCGGGCCTTCGTGCCCGCGACCGCATCGACGTAGGCCGCGGTCAAGGTCGCCACGCCGCTGAGCCGCTGGAGGAGATTGAGCGCGACCCGCTCGGCGGAGAGGATGCCGCGGGCCAGCCCTTCGACTTCGGCGACCCGATCGCCGGGATTGACCCTGGTGCCGTCGCCGGTCCGGATCCGGTAGTCCAAGGCGGGATTGACGCGGCGGAAGACGGCTCCCGCGACATCGACGCCGGAGACGACGCCGGCGGCCTTGGCGAGGACCGTGCCGACGGCGTGCGTGCCCGGCGGCACCGTCGCCAGCGTCGTGACGTCGCCACCGCCGATATCCTCGGCGAGGGCGAGATCGATGATCGCTTCCCAGCCGGTACGGACCTCCTCGGCCGGAAGCGCCAATTGCGAAGGGGCCATCGCGCTCGCCTCTGCATCAACGTTCCGGTTCTGACCTCGTCGCAACATACGTTGTCATCTCCCGTCTCTCCGCCCGCCGTTGCCTCACCGCTGGCGCAAAGCATATAAGATGCAGACGACGTTCTCGGGGAAGCTCGTGCTCCCCGCGTGCCAGAGGTGCTTTCCATGCCACACAAGACCACGTTGCCGATCACGGGCTATCGCGATCAGGCGATACCAAACCGTTTCTTCCGGCAAGATCATGAGACCGACCACCTCGCGGTGATCCTACCCGGCCTCGGCTACCACGCCGATCTCCCTCTCCTGCACTATCCCGGCCAGATGCTACTGCATTGGGGAGCTGACGTCCTCGTGGTGGATTATGCCTATCATCAGCATCCCGAGTTCCGGGCGGCACCAGAACCCGAGCGCGAACGCTGGCTGCTGGATGATGTGAACGCCGCGTGGGAGGCAGTCTCTGCCCAACGGAACTACCGGCGCTATACCCTGCTCGGCAAGTCGCTCGGCACCCTGGCGATGGGGCATCTCGTCGAGGCCCAGCCTGAGCTGGCCGGGGCCGGGGCGGTCTGGCTGACGCCGCTGCTGGGCAACGATGAGCTTGTTGGCCAGATGCGGCGGCATCGTGGCCCATCGCTGATCGTGATCGGCACGGCCGATACCCACTACGATGCCGATGCGCTCGCCACGATCCGGGCGGAGAACGGTGCCGAGGCGATGGTCGTCGAGGGTGCCGACCACAGTTTGGACCTCCCCGGCGACGTACTCGCTTCGTTGCAGGTCGTCGAGCGGTTGGTGCGTGCGCTGGACCGGTTCGTTGACTCGTAGGGGAAACGAGGGGAGCTCACGATGGTCGATGAACAACGGTCACGCATCCTCGCCTGGGAAGGC
>DASYWB010000082.1:0-17258 GCA_035936495.1 Thermomicrobiales bacterium | reverse complement strand
TGGGCGACACGATGAGTGCAGAGCACATTATCCTCGGCATGTTGCCCACGCTCGCCAGGGAGTCGAACGAACCGGAAGCGAAGAAGGCCTTTCAGGAGCACGAGCAGGAAACGCGCCAGCAGGTCAAGAATCTGGAACAGGTCTTCAAGCAACTCGGGGTCCAACCCCAGGAGACGACTTGTCATGCCGCCAAGGGACTCCAAAAAGAGCATGAGGCTCTTCACGAGGAGGATCCGAGTCCCGACGTGCTCCAGCTCGCTAATATGGCCGGTGCCGCGAAGACCGAGCACTACGAGATTGCGAGCTACACCGCGCTCGTCCAGATGGCACGGGACCTGGGTGAGGGGGAAGCTGTCAAGCTGCTAAAGGAAAATCTGGATCAAGAGAAGGCCATGGCGAAGCGCGTTGAGGCCATTGCCAAGGAGCTTGGCAAAGAGACCAAGGCGAGGATGAAGGAGCAGGAAATGGCCGGAGCCGCGGCGGGCTAACGACCCGTACCGGTCTAGTCATCGAAGCGGCGGGGACAGGCATTCCCACCGCTTCGCCGTCTACACCGAAGGCCAGGATAAAGGTGGCTGCTGGGTTGCATGCCGACGGGCGGTTCAGAGGGTGTGTGGAGAGGGGAACCTAGGTGGTTGGAGGCCGGGCCGGGCGAGCCCAGCCCCTAGTTTCCGGGTGGTTCCTGGCCAGCGCGCCAACCAAACAGAGCCTGCCGCGCGCGTTTGGACGGACCCACGGAGGCAGCCGCCACGCGGGTCTGGAACTCCGGCGCTCGGCCCAAAAAGCCGGCGTTCCGCTGGCTGAGCACGAAGCGCTGCCTCTCCAGCAACCGGCTGGAGTTCGCGTGAGGTTGCATGTCCGGCGACGTGGCCAGGAACCATCCTATAGGGGCACTTGGGCATGCGCCCGGCCGCCAACCTCTGCCGACGCTCGCCACACGGCCTCTCAAACGCTCGCCAGCTGCTCGTCCAACCCGGCCTCCGCCAGTCGCTCGGCCTCGTCGGCGTTGCGAAGCTCCCCCACAAACGGGTCGATTTGCCCGTCGAGGACGCCGGGCACGTTGCTAAGACTCACCTTGATCCGGTGGTCGGTGATCCGGTCTTGCGGAATGTTGTAGGTCCGGATCTTTTCACTCCGCTCGGCGCTCCCGATCTGGGAGCGGCGGGCGTCGCCCCGCTCCTGGGCCAGCCGGCTCTGCTCGATATCGTAGAGGCGAGAGCGCAAGACGGTCATCGCCTTCAGCTTGTTCTTGAGCTGGCTCTTCTCGTCCTGGCAGGTCACCACCAAGCCGGTTGGCAGGTGGGTCAGCCGGACCGCCGAGTCGGTGGTATTGACGCTCTGACCACCGTGGCCGGTCGAGCGGTAGACATCGATGCGCAAGTCGTTATCGTTGATGGCGATATCGACTTCTTCCGCCTCCGGCAAGACCGCGACACTCGCGGTGCTGGTGTGAATGCGGCCCTGGCTCTCGGTGACGGGGACGCGCTGGACACGATGGACGCCGCTCTCGTACTTGAGATGGCTATAGGCGCCCTGACCCTGCACCTCGAAGATGACTTCTCGGAAGCCACCCCCGTCCGTTTCGGTTGCCGAAAGGACGTCGACCTTCCAGCGGTGCCGCTCGGCGTAGCGCGTATACATGCGGAAGAGGTCAGCGGCGAAGAGGGCCGCCTCGTCGCCGCCCGTCCCCGCCCGGATCTCGACGATCACGTTCTTCTCGTCGTTCGGATCCTTGGGGATCAGCAGGACGCGCACGCGGCTAAGCAGATCGTCGCGATGCTGGCGCAGCTCCCGTAGCTCCTCCGCCACCAGCTCCGCCATTTCCCGATCCGCGTCACGCGAGAGCGTTTCAGTCTCCTCAATAGCCTGATCGGTCTCCCGCAGCTCGCGGTAGACCGTGACAACGGCTTCCAAATCAGCCCGCTCTCGGCCGTACTCCTGGAGCCGCACCGGGTCGGTCGCTACCGCCGGGTCAGACATCAGGTGCTCAAGCTCGGAGGCGCGCCGGTCCAACTCGGCCAGCGTCTGGAAGATCCCGCCCGAGGCGGTCGCGGGACTGGCGGTTGTAGTACTCATAATGATAGGTTCCTCAAATGCCGCTAATGCTGGTGCAGGAAGTACGCGGGGTTGTTGGACTCGTATGGTCAACCGTGGACCAAGTATAACGTCGGTGATCCATGCGCGAATCACTGGAGGTGACGGCTGGTAGCTGATAGCTCAAATTCAGAACCGCCGGATCAGCACCACTCCGGCTACCAGGAACGCCGCGCCTAGCACGCGCCAGGGGTTGACCGTGTGGATGGGCACGCCGAGCCAGCCGTAATGATCGACGACGAGGGACGAGACCATCTGACCGACGACCAGGAGGGCGAAGAGAAAGGCCGCTCCCAGTTGCGAGATAAGTGCCAGGCTGGCGATCACGTAGAGCCCGCCGATCAGACCGCCTGTCCAGATCCACCAGGGGGCGGCGCTCACCCGCTCCATGGACACGGGGTGCCACGTCGCGACAGCCAGGACGGACATCATCAACGCACTGACCAAGACCGATACCAGCGCCGCCCGGATCGGATCGCCGAGGGCCACCCGCAACCGCCCGTTGATCACGGCCTGCACCGGCAGGGTCAACCCCAGCCCAATCGCCAGCAACGCGAACACCCAAGCCATGCCACTCCTACCCATCGCTGAACTCCTCAAGTGAACCGGACCGGAGCATCGTAGCAGCGATCCGCGGGAAGTAGCGAGGCGAGGCGCGAAGCACCCCTGGCCCAGACCAGGGGTGCTTCGCCTCAAGGGATTGGACCTGCCAACGATTAGCCGAGAGTCTCACCGCTGGAAGAGATCTCGACTATCTCGTCGATCAGCCACCGCCCGTCCTCCTCCACGAAGACCACAAAGCGCGAGTAGTCATCGTTGTAGCGAATTAGGACTCCGACTCGACCGTCCTCCAGGACGCGCGTCTCCTCGAAGTCGAGCGCTTCTGGGCCTTCGGGTGCCCAGAGGTGCTGGTAACCGTTCCACCTCACCGTGGCGGCGACCCATGGACGGTGGAAGAAGTCGTCGCTATAGAACGCCGCGACCTGACCCTCGTTGCCAGGGCGGTGACAGATCATCATCTCTGCGAGCGTCGATCTGATTTGCTCGACCCGTGCATCGCTCGGGGCTGGGCCCTCTGGCACGTCTTCCGGCAACATGGCGGCGGGTTGTCCCTGCCGCTGAAGGTCAGTTACCGCCACCACGCTCGCGACTGGCGTCACCGACGGAGTGGCAGGCGGCTCCGCCATCACGGCTCCCTCTTCTGGTCGCTCAACATCGGGCTCCTGTCGCGGCTCAACTTCGCACGGGGGTAGGCCGGAGATATCGCCATCCGCGGGTGGCGTCGCCGCCTACCTCGCTGTCCAGGCAGAGCGAACGCGCGTCAACAACCCTGCCCAGATTGCGGCGTATCGCCGCGCTGACAGTCCGGGATGAAGCTGCCCAGCTCCTCGTCCAACAAAATTCGCGTGCCAACTCCCTGAAAGTCGACTAATTCGTAGATGTGGAAGTTCGCCTCCTGCACCACGGTCGGCTCTCCTGGGCTCCCCCACTCGACGATCGCGCCGACCCGCCCGTCGGGCAGCACGCGCACGTCCCGAACGGGGAAGAGCGCGATCCACTCTTCGTAGGGAAGCGGCCCGGCCTGCGTCGCCAGCAGGTCGGTGACGGACTCGGCGGTGACCGGCTCGCCCTCAAGGAGGTCAGAGAGCAGCTCGCGAGCCGCCTCGTCGGTCATGAGTGCGAGGACGCGCGGGAGGTCTCCCGCGTTGTAGCAGGCGGCAAACTCACGTTCCAGGGACTGAACGGCTGCGATTGTCCTCGTGTCGGCCGGCTGACCCTGGGGCAACTGCTCCTCCCTCTCGATCACTGGCTCTGGCGTATAGCCCGGCTCACCCTCCCGCGGCTCCGGCGTCCCCGTCACCAGGGGAGTCAACTCGACGGGACGCGGCTCGACATCACACTCGGCCGGGTCGACCGGCTCGGCGGAATCGGCCCGACCCGCAGGGGTCGCACCATCTTCGGTGATAATAGGTGACGCCATCGCGCTCGGAGTGGCCACGATCGCCCCTGGCTCGGGGAACGGCGAGTCGGCCCGGATCGTGAAGAAGACGGCGCGCAGCCGGTCATCCCCGGCATTGGCCACGGTGAGAACGGCTCCGCCGGTGATTACGGCAGCGTCGCCCGCCGTGAGGGTCACCTCGCGGTCGGCCAGGACGGGCTGACCCGTCGCTGTGCCCCCTCGGAACACATCCAACTCCCCGGCCAGGTGGCGGAGCCGAAGGCTGCCCGAGTCAACGGCGATCAGTGCCAGTCCGTCGCGGCCGGTGTCGGTCACATCGCCCCCCTGCCCCTTGTTGAAAGCGATCTGACCGAACATCGCGAAGGCGGGGTCGTCCGGCAGCGAGTGGGCCTCGCCGCCGCCAAGCTCCTCGGCCGCCACGCCAGTCGGGGGCGGTGCTCCCTGGTCGGCGGGAGCCACGGTGGCGAGGAGGGCGACGGCCCCCTCCGTGCCCTCGTTGCGCATGGTGACTGGCCTATCTCCTGAGATGATTCCGTCGCGCACCTCCGTCGGCCGCGCGGCCTCCCATTCAAAGGTAAGCGTGCCGTCCTCGACCGAGGCGATCCAGGTGGTCTCGGCCGGGAGTTCCCAGGCGGCGCCCGGCGCGAACGTAACCCGGCGCAGCCGGACCTCGGCCGAATCGTTGTTGATGTTGGGCAAGTTGACCTCGGCCCCGCCGCCGGAGAAGCCCTCGCCTACGCCGAACGGCGCCGATTCGGGCGTCGATGCCGCGATGCGGGATTCCGGCTGGTCGGCCGGGTTGGAGGAGCCGCCGTTCAGCGCGGCGTAGCCAGCGACGATGGCAACGAACAGTACGGCCACCGCGGCGGCTTCAATGGCCAACCACCAGCGGCGCGGCCGGACTGCAGCGGGGTCGGGCCCCCGCCCTAGGATGGGCGTTGGAGAGATGGCGACCCGTGGAGGCAGCGCGACCGGCGGTTGCCACCGGGACGCTCCCGAATAGGCGGCAGGAATTGGGTTTATCATGAGATCCTCCCGTAACTGGCGAAGAAACATCGGGTCGGGAGCCGGGGCGTCGTCGGAGAGATAGAACCTCCGTGCGCTTTCGGCGAGACCCGGATCAATGGCCGTGGAGTCCGCCGGACGTCCCTGGAACGTATGATCCAGAAACGCGTCAAGCGCATCCAACGTCTGACGATCAGCGTTGTCCATCGGCGGCCTCCTTGGCATCGGTGGTCGTCACGCCCATTAGCACTCGGAGCTCGCTGATGGCGCGAAACTGGAGCATCTTCACGGCGCGGTGTGACTTCCCCATCGTCTTGGCGACCTCGGCTCCGGTCAGCCCCGCCAGCCGCAGCTCCATGGCTCGTCGCTGCTCGGCCGGGAGGCTTGCCAGCAGCGTCATGATCGCGGTCCGCTCCTCGCCCGCGATGGCCATCTCCTCCGGGGTCGGATCGCCATCGACTGGGTCCGGCGCGGCGTCGAGCGGCTGGTGCACTCGTCGTCGCCGGTGGGCGTCGGTCACGACGTTTCCCGCGATCGAGAAGAGCCATGCCGCGAAGACTCCCCCTTCGCGGTAGCGGGGCAGGGCCGCCAGGGCCTGGGTGAACACCTGCGCCGTGGCATCCTCTGCCGCCTCCCGGCTGCCGAGGCGGCGGTAGCAGAACCGAAAGACCGCATCGGCATATCGATCGTAGAGCGGGCCGAAGCTCCGCCGGTCACGCTTGGCGTGGGCGACCAGCTCGGCGTCTGTCGGCGACAAATCCAGCCTCTCGCGTGACTCTCCCGGCTGGTCGCATAGCCGAGGGACCAGCCAGATCGGGGAGGCTGCACCAGTTGCTTCCGGTTTCAGCACGGTACAAGTCCTCGCGTCCACGCTCGAACATCTCATGGACGCGTCCATAGGCATAAACGCATCATGAGTTGAAACGGTCACGCGCTGTCCCTGAGAGGATGTTGGGGCAGTGGAACCGATGCGGCGGGAGGCCGGGCAGGGCAAGCTCAGCCCCTACCATTTCCGGGTGGCTGCTGGCCCGGTCGCACGAGACGAACAGCCTCTCATGATTGATGGGGGTTCGGGTATCGCGGGCTCGGCTGGCTTGGTACCGGCTTATCGGAGTCATCGCTGGAGCTTGCAGCCCCGTGCCGGGACGGCCGCCTTGGGTCAATCTGGAACCATTCAGCCGGCTTGGAGCCGGCTTATTCCGTGCAGCGTCGGGGCTTGGAGCCCCGCGCGGTGGCCGCCGCCGTTGCTCATGCCGGCACCATGTACTCGAAGCTCGTATCAGTCGCAGAGGGTAATGATCGAGCCGGTCGCGTCGGTATGATATTCGAGCGTCATCCCGTCACTGGCGACCTCGATCAGGTAGCCAGGGGTAATGACCTGGGCGTAGAAGCTGCCGGGCTCGGGACAGCCGAGGGAGGCATCCGGCCAATCCCTTTGCTCAACGCGTGTCACCCGGATTTCGTCTTGTGGCACGCCGAGTCGATCGGCCGCGTCTTGTAAGACCATCGCCACGGCCGGAGCCGCCGCGTCGGGAATTGGGATGTCCGGTGTGGTGGTCGCCGGTGCTGTGGCCTCTGGGGTTCCCGGGCCAGGAGTGCCGGCTCCCGGTGTGCCAGCGCCGGGCGTGCCCGACCCCGGTGTCCCGGCTTCGGGGGTTCCGTGGGCGGCCATTGGTCCAGCGACCGCGGACAGCCAGAGGCCAGCGAGGATCAACACGATGAGAAGAAACGGCGTGGGTGGGCGTGGCATGGGGATGCTCCTTCGCTGGAGGTCACGAGGTGAGCAACGCTTCGCTGCTTGGGTAGCATACCGCCACGAGACGGCACGTGTATCTCTCATCCACGTCGAATTGGCTTATCCCGGCGCTGAACCGCGTGCCGGACGCGCCAATGGGCAATGAACGATAGGCTCGTGGCGGGCTCCCTCGCGGCTCAGGATGCTTCGCATCAAGATAACCTCGTCAACGGGGACGGGAATTGCCTTCTCGACGGTGGCACCTCCCTGTGCCGCCTCTTCGTCGAATCGGCGCCGGATGGCCTCGGGCAGGTGGCGCGTTGGCGTATTGTGCGTGTCACGAACGCGGCCGAGCGTGATATGCGGATGGAAGGGCTTCGGGTCGAGCGGAAACTCGAGTTCCTTCAGGAGTTCGGTCACCCCGGTCTGC
The DNA here is from genome assembly GCA_035936495.1 of Thermomicrobiales bacterium. Taxonomy (GTDB): domain Bacteria; phylum Chloroflexota; class Chloroflexia; order Thermomicrobiales; family UBA6265; genus DASYWB01. The sequence continues at coordinate 10,034 of DASYWB010000082.1, read as the reverse complement.
AGCGTGACGAGCCGGTGCGTCGGACCATGCAACCCGAGCCACAAGACACGCGGCCGGCGCAGATTCGGGAACACGCCGAGGTCGGCGGTGCGGAGGTTGAAGACGGGGTGTGCCGCGACGGTCGGGGGCAAGGCGAGTCGTAACAACTCGGCTCGTTCTGCGGGCACTTCGCCGATGAATTGGAGGGTGATGTGCGCCGTGTCGGGTGAGCTCCAACGCACCGGCCAGTCCTCCTGACGAAGGTCAGCGATGAGATCGCCGAGGAGACGGACGACTGGCCCGGGCAACGGCACCGCGACGAAGAGCCGCCAGGGGGCACCTGGAGAGTCCGGGTCGGGCGGGCGTTCTTTGATGATCTTCGGCTTCCGTCTAGGCATGCGGCCAGTATAGAGTGAAATCCATGTCTCGCTGGACGGGGCGCGTCCGCTGGCCTACGATGCTCCTGGAGGGTTACTCATGACCGCGACCGCATTTCTTGGGCCGAGGGGCACGTTCAGCGAAGAGGCCGCGCTGCTCTATACGCAACGGATCAACCGGCCCGAGGGCGACGACAGTACGCTGCTGCCCTTCAGCAGCATCCCCGCCTTGACCGCGGCGGTCGAGACCGGCTTGGCGACCGAGGCGCTCCTGCCGATCGAGAACTCCATCGAGGGCTCGGTCAGCGCGACACTCGACCTGCTCATCCATGAGACGACGCTGCGCATCACCGCCGAGGTCGTCTTGCCGGTGCGACACTTCCTGGTCACCGTTCCCGGTGTCACCCTCGACGAGATCAGCGTGGTCACGTCCCACCCGCAGGCGCTGGGGCAATGCCGTCGATTCCTCGAACGATGTCTACCGGGGGCCGAGCAGGTGGCCGCGCTCAGCACGGCGGCGGCCGTCCAATCCGTCGCGGCCGGGGAGGAGCGACACATTGCCGCGATCGGCCCGTCGCGCGCCGCCGAGCTCTACGGCGCCTCTGTCCTCGCTCACGACATCCAAGACGTCCGCGCGAACTTGACGCGGTTCGTCGCACTGGCGCGCGAAGACCACCCGCCGACAGGAGACGACAAGACCTCACTCGGCTTCACCGTCAAGGCGAACGTCCCCGGCGCCCTGCATGGGATCATGGCGGAGCTGAAGCAAGAGAACCTCCAGATGACCAAAGCCGAGAGCCGTCCCACGAAGGGCTGGCTTGGCGACTATGTCTTCTTGGTCGACTTGGAAGGACATCGCGAGGATCCGCCCGTGGCGCGAGCCTTGGCGCGCATCCGCGAGCAAACCGCGATGCTCAAGGTCTTCGGGTCGTATCCGCGCTTCCCGGTCGAGACCCTGCGTGACCTTGTCGAGCCTGAGAGGGTATCCTGAACCGTTCGTGTCCGTGACGCCTACCCTAGAACGTTTTGGTGTCCATGAGCCGGCTCTTGATTCACGACACCCTGGCGACGGCCCCTTTCGCGGTCCCGCTGCGCGCGGGTTGGACCACGCCCGGCATGCCAGCCGAGGCGAGGCCATCGCTGACCGCCGGGGACCTGGCGGCAGATGATGTCGCGCTGCTGCCTTCCGGGGAGATGACCCACCTGCACCAGACTCACCGGGTCATCCCCGACTACGCCGTGGTCTCCGGCACGACGGGGACGATCGTGATGCGGGTTCCGGTCCGGCCGGACGGCATCGACCAGACGCCGGTCGTTCTCTATGAAACGTCATCGACGGCCGAACTCCTCGCTCGGGCGACGCTCCAAGCCTTCTACGGGATCATTCCCGCCGGGTGGACCCGAGAGGCCGATCCGGCGGCCCAGGTCGTCATTCTTGAGGGCATCGCGGCACTGGAGGAGCCAGAAGCCGGTTACGCCGAGGACCTCTGCCGGGCCTGGCTCATCCTGACCGACGCGCCGGTGGTGACGCATGTCATGGTCGCGCCCGAACCCTGGGATCAGGACCGGCTGGCTCCAGCGCTCTCCGCCATGGCCGCCCTGCGGCGAACCGGCCACCAGCGGCGCCGTGATGTACGGAAGGTGATCGCGGAGGGAAGAGATATCGACCGTGACGAGCTGGCGGATCTCCTCAATGGTCAACGGTACGCGCTGGAAACACCGGATCGTCGCGCGCTCCTGATGCTGCTTCAACTCGGCACCCGCGGCTCCGACCTGCCGAAGGTGCCGAACCTCTTTTACCCCGGCGACGAACGGCCCGTCCTCGAAGAGACGTAACTTCCGGCAACTGCGCGGTGATCACGCTGCCAGGCGTCCCTCGTCGCTCCAGACCCAAGGGCCGCCCGCACTGCACCGGCGGAGTGTCCACCCATTGGCGAAGAGGACGACATCACGCGTTTCGCCGGTCTCGGTCGGGAACTGCCGCCAGTCGATGATCCGGGGATAGACACCGTCTCGTCTCGCCCGTTGGAGCCAGGCGTTGCTGATCACGCCGCGCGGGTCGAAGGCGAAGCGGCGTGGTGGGTCAGCGGGCCGCCAACGCTCCAGAGACCCATCGGCCAGGGTTCGCGTCGTCGCCCCGAACAACCACGTCAGCTCCGTAGGTGAAAGACGAAAGTCGGAAGACGAGGAGTCGGAAGTCGGCTCCTCTTGCGTCTTTCGACCTTCGTCTTCCGACTCGCCCTGGGCGGCGCGGAGGATGCCCCGGACCCGCTCCTGGTACGTGTCCGTCAGTTCCCGGACAACGCGGCCTGGACACTCTTTGCGGGCGATTTCCCAGTGTTGAAGCTGGGTCACGACGCCGCTGACCGGATGTCGCGGAAAGCTATCCCAGGGAATCTCCGACCGGTCGTGGACGTATGCGATCAACTGGCAGAGCGCCTCGAATTGCTTCGGGGTGACGGGTGTTTCCCCCTTGCCGCTGAGCTCGATGGAGCGCAAGTCGCGATTGATGGCCGCGACGCCGTAGGCCTGGACGAACCCCGGTCCATCACCTTCGAGCCCGTCGCTCGGACCCGATGCCCACGGGCTCCGGTCGTCGTCCTCAGCGATCCATTCCCAGGTTACCCCATCTAGATCGCCATCGAGGGCACCACCGATGCCATAGTCGGCCAGCGCGTCCCGTCCGTGCGGGTCATCGCTGAGGAAGTGCTGTTCACTTCCGCGCAGCGTCCCCTCCATCCGATGCACGACCGTGCCCACGATCCGGCGCGGGCCGAGCCGGCTCCATCCGCGCGGCTTTCGATCAGGCGTGAGATGCCGCACCACCACCGGCGGCTTAGCTATCCGCCCAAAGACCACGTCTCCTGATACCATTATGCTCCACCCCACGCCGTAACCGGCACGCGCTGACACGATCCGTCTCTGTTCCCACGGTATGAGACGGAATCACGCCTGTCGACAACCCGCTGGTCAACTCGGACGGGGACTTCTCCGGTGCGCCGATCACGTTGAGAGCCTGATATGGACTCTGGGCACATGTGATCGGATGGAGCCACGGGGGCGGCTGCCGCGACCGTACACAAAACCCCGGCCCTCCTCCCGTTGAGGAGGGCCGGGGGTTCCGTTCAGCGTATCGCGTTCATCCGCGATATCTAGACACTCTAAAATTACCGCGAGGTCGCGGCCGTCATCGCGGCGGCCTGCTCGCGGAGATCGGCGAAAAGCGGGGTGCTGAGGTAGCGCTCCCCGGTATCCGGGAGCACCACGACGACCATCTTGCCCCGATTCTCCTCGCGACTGGCGACTTGGCGAGCGGCCTCGGCGGCCGCGCCACCGGAGATGCCCAAGAGCAATCCCTCGGTCCGCATCAGCTCACGAGCCGCGGCCATCGCCGTCTCGCTGTCGATATGGACGATCTCGTCAAGCACGTCCCGGTCAAGCACGCTCGGAATGAAGTTGGCCCCGAGGCCCTGAATCTTATGGGATGCCGGCTGGCCCCCCGCTAAGATCGGCGACTCCGCCGGCTCGACCGCGACAATCTTCAGCCCCGGCTTGACCTGCTTCAAGACGTGCCCGCCGCCGGTGAGCGTACCGCCGGTGCCAACGCCACCGACCAGGATATCGATCTGACCGTCGGTATCCTGCCAGAGCTCGACGGCGGTCGTCTCCCGGTGGATCGTCGGGTTGGCCGGGTTGTCGAATTGAGCAGGCATCCAGCTATCCGGGGTCTCGGCGAGGATCTGCTCGGCCCGCACGACCGCGCCGCGCATACCCTCCGCGGCGGGCGTCAGGATTAACTCCGCGCCATAGCCCAGCAGCAGCACCCTCCGCTCCAGGCTCATGCTCTCCGGCATGGTCAAAATCAGGCGGTATCCGCGCGCCGCCGCGACCCAGGCCAGGGCGATGCCGGTGTTGCCACTCGTCGGCTCAACGAGTGTCGTCTTGCCTGGCGTGATGACGCCCCGTGCCTCGGCGTCGTCGATCATCGCGACCCCGATCCGATCCTTGACCGAGAACCCAGGGCTGAACGCCTCGATCTTGCCGACGAGCGATGCCGGGGTGTCCTTCGCGAACCGATCCAGTCGGATCAGCGGCGTGTTGCCAATCGCTCGGGTCGCATCCTCCGAGATCTTGGGCCGCTGGCGCCGGGTCAAGTCGTCTGGTGATACGCGTGTCTCTGCCGTCTCCAGCGTCGAAGCCATCTGTCACCTCGCTTTTCAATGGGCAGCCATCACGGCCGCCGCGCCTTGACGTCACCATCTATTGTATAGTTATGAGTCCAGAATCACAAGAACGCGTCGTCTCCGCTCATGGGCTGGACATCGCTGCTCGCTCAGCGCTCTGCTCTCGTTGGTAGTCGGCTTCGCTGCCGACCCAGGTTGCGCCGCTGGCATAATGCTCCTTCTTCCAGATTGGCACGATCTGCTTCAGACGTTCGATGGCGTACTGACATGCCGCGAACGCCTCACCTCTATGGGCGGACGCGACGGCGATCACCACGCTCGCTTCGCCCACCGTCAGATACCCGGTTCGGTGCCAGATCGCGACCCGCTCGATGCCCCACCGCTCCCCGATCTCTTCGCCAATCCGCGCCAGCATCTTCTCGGCGGCCGGTGCGTAGGCTTCATAATCGAGCGCCGATACCGATTGCCCCCGGGCATGGTCGCGAACCGTCCCGGTGAACGTGACAATGGCGCCTGCTGCCGGGTCGGCGATTAGTTCCTCGACGGCGCGCGCGTCAAGCGGATCACTCGTTACCGCGAACCGCCGACCCGGTTCATCCGATCCACCACTGACCGGGGGAATGAATGCGACCTCATCGCCCTCGGAGAGCGGATGATCGGCCGGGACGTATTCCTGATTCACCATCAGCATCATCGCGGGCTTCATCCCCACGAGGCGACTTTGCCCTGACACCACCGCGTCGAAGAGCGCCCCGACCGTCATTCCATCATCGACCTCTCGCGTCTCTTCGCCGCGTCCCAGCTCTTCCCGCATCTGGGCAAAGTATCGAATCCGTATCTGCATCGATGCGTCTCCAGTGTTGAATCGACCCGGCCTTGTCGGTAACAGCTTATCGTGCCTGGCATACAGAACCCCCGCCCTGGTGCGATCCAGGGCGGGGGTTCGTGGAAAGATGCCGTGGCCGGCAGCTACCTGCCGCCTGAGACGTGGCGACCGAGGGCACTCCGCAATTGGTTGATGTATCCCCGGTTGGACTCCCGGATCGTGCGGAACAAGGTCGCGCATTCCTGATCATTCGCCCGCTCGGCGTCGGCGGCGTACTTCTCCAACGTCTCCTGTGCCTGCAGTAAGTTGGAAAGCGTCGTCACCAAGTCGTATTCGAGATTGCTGGCCCCATACTTCTGCTCACCCTCAGCCATGGTCTTCCCCTCCTTCTTCGACAAACGTACCTACCCTCGGCCACTCTCGGCCGGGCTGCAGAACGCTGGCGCACGGGCCGTGCCACCTGTCACCCGAGCACGGCATGGGGAAGAAGAGCCATGACATCCTAACCGCGTTGACGCGGATCAAGTGCGTCCCGCAGCCCATCACCGAGCAGGTTGAAGGCCAGCACCGTGATCCCAATCGCGACGCCAGGAGCAATGGCAATATGCGGGTAGTTACGGATATGTGCCCGACCGTCCGATAGCATGCCGCCCCAGGATGGATTGGGTGGCTGGATGCCGAGGCCGAGGAATGACAGCGCCGACTCCAAGATGATGATGCTGCCGATACCCAGGGTCGCGAGCACGATCACCGGCCCCAGTACGTTCGGCAGCATGTGCCGGACGATGATACGTGTACTCCCCGCGCCACTCGCCCGCGCGGCGAGGACATAATCTCGTTCCCGGAGGCTGAGGACATCGGCCCGCACGATCCGCGCGTAGGACGCCCAGATGGTCGTCCCGATCGCGATGATGACGTTGACGAGGCTCGGTCCGAGCACGGCGGCCAGGGTAATCAGCAGGGCGAGCGTGGGAAAGGCCATCAACGTGTCGATGATTCGGGAAAGCGCGAAGTCGACCTTGCCACCGAAGTAGCCGGCCGTCGCCCCGATCGACACGCCGATGGTCACCGCTATTGCGGTCGCCCCGAGTCCCACGATCAGCGCTATCCGCGTGCCATAGATCAAGCGACTGAGCACGTCGCGGCCCCGGTCATCATTTCCCAGCAGATGCTCGCGACTTGGCGCGTCCCCTCGCAAGCGCGTTTGGATGCCGTTGGGCTCATACGGGGCGAGCGGCGCGGCGAAGATCGCGATGACGATGAGTAATCCGACGATGACAAGGCCCGCCAAACCTGGACGGTAGCCACGGAACCGGCGCCAGGCGCGCGATCGCTCCGTCCGGCGCTCATGGTGTCCCATGCCCGCGCCGTGATCGCCGAGAAGGGTACCGCCTCTGCCAGGGACAGGGAGCGCTGTGCGCGGAGTGTTCACTTCAGCCGGATCCTTGGGTCGATGTACGCATAGGCGAGATCGGTCAATAGGTTTGCGGTCACGACGATCGTCGCGAGCAGTAACACGATCGCCTGCACGACCTGGTAATCCAGACGGTAGATCGAGTCGATGAAGAGCCGTCCAATGCCGTTCCAGGAAAACACGGTTTCGATCACGATGGTGCCACTCAGGATGAACGCGATCCGGTAGCCAAGCACGGTCACGATCGGTAGCAGGGAATTTCGGACAACGTGCCCAAGCATGACTGCGCGACCGCTCAGGCCCTTGGCCCGCGCGGTATTGACATGGTCCTGCGCAAGCACCTCTAACGTTGCGCCACGGGTCAGTCGGGCCAGGATGGCCATCTCCTCGGCGGCGAGTACCGAAACCGGCAGCACGTAGGCACGCCAGCCGCCAGTGCCGTAGGAAGGCAACCAGCCGAGTTTCAGTGAGAAGATAATGATCAGCATCAGCGCGATCCAGAAGTTGGGCAGTGCCACCCCCAGCGTCGAACCAATCATGCTGATGTAGTCAAATACCGAATGACGACGGACCGCGGCCAGGATGCCGACCGGCAACGCGATCAAGATGGAGAGGGTCAACGACAGCGCGTTGAGGCGCAACGTGACCGGCGCCGCTTCGAGCAGCATCTCACTTACCGGCATTCCGGTCCGGATCACCGAGCGGCCAAAATCCCCCGTCGCGATGTTGCTGAGCCAGGTTCCATATTGGGAGTACCATGGCTTGTCGAGGCCCCATTTGCGTTCAATCGCATCGATCTGGGCCTGCGACACCTGCGCTTCGCCGATCAGGATATCGACCGGGCTGCCCGGCGCGAGCTGCATGATGCCGAACGTCGCGAAACTGACCAGGAAGATGACGACGAAACCCTGGAGCAGCCGTTGGACGACATAGCTAAGCAATCCTAACGCCCCTCCCCCACGACCTCACCGGCCCCGTCCCCGGTTTCGGGAACGAGGCCGGTGGTCAAGGCGCGTATCGCTTGAGATCAACCCAGTTCTAGTCTTCTTCAATGTAGAACTGATACGCCTTGGAGTAGATCGGATCGGCCGTCAATGCCGAATCCGGCAGGCCCTGCACCCGCTCATTGAAATGGGTGAAGAGGTCCCAATACATCATGTACAGGAACGGGACTTCCTCGGCGACAATCTCTTGGATCTCGCGGTAATACTCGGCACGGGCCTCCGGCTCAATCTCTCTCAGGCCGGCGTCGAGCAGCTCATCGACGCGTGCGTTGGTGAACTGGGAGAAATTGTTCGTGCCATCGGAACGCAAGGTCACGGAGGCGTCCGGGTCGATGCCATCGCCATAGGTCCAGTTGAAGAGCGATGCGGCCATCTCGCCCTCGCGCATCTGCTCGAGGATGGTGGCGACCGGTGCCTCCTCCAGTTGCATGTCGATCCCCACCTCTGCCAAGTAGGACTGGACGACCTCCGCTTCAGGCCGGCGCGCTTGGTCGCCAGTGATGACCGTGCAGACGAAGCTCAATGGCTCGCCGTCCTTCTCCCGAATATCATCGTCGCCCATCATCCAGCCTGCTTCTTCAAGCAGCGCGGCGGCCTGCTCGGGATCGTAGGAGTATTGCTTGACGTCCGGGTTGTAGTAGGCCTCGACCGCCGGCGAGAGGTTGGCCGTCGCGATCTGCGCCGCCCCACCAAAGATGTCATCAATGACCGCCTGCCGGTCGATCGCGTACATCATTGCCTGGCGGACGCGCTTGTCGCTCAGGATAGGATGCGTGTTGTTGAGGGGGAAGTGGTTGACCGCGTTGGACGAGGTCACGAACGTCGTAAACTCGCCGCTATCAACCAAACGCAGCTCATCCTCGATCACCAGCGGCCAGACGGAGGAGTCGGCCTCCCCGGTCTCCAATGAGATGGCTCGCACCGATGCTTCCGGCACGACGTCCAGCCGGACCGCGTCCAGGTTCGGGCGGCCGCGGAAGTGGTTGTCATAGGCCTCGACCACGGTTGACCGGGCAGCATCCCAGCTCTGGAGCTTGAAGGCGCCGGTGCCGATTGGCTCAGCCTTGAACTGATCCTCCCCCACTTCGCTATGGTAGCGCGCCGGCACGATGAATTTGGACGCGACCTGCGAGTAAAACGCCGCGTTCGGCTCTTTCATGTTCACGATCACGGTCGTCTCGTCCGGGGCTTCCACCGACTCCACCGAGCGGAAGTCGTTGGCATTGACGGCAGCGTTCTCCGGATCCATGTACCACTCGTAGGTGTACTTGACATCCTCGCTGGTGAACGGCTCGCCGTTGTGGAACGTCACGCCCTCGTGCAATGTGAATGTGTACTGAAGCCCGTCCTCGCTGATTTCCGGCAACCCGGTCGCGAGCACGGGTTGGAAGACGTAGTTCTCGTCCACCTCAAGCAGCGCGTTGAAGATCTGGGTCACGATCACGAAGTGGACCGTTGGGCCGGCATCATCCGGGCTGAGGCTCGCGATCTCCTGGTGGCCGAGCATGATGAAGGTGCCACCCTGGGGGACCGGGGTGCCGTCCTGGAGCAATTTGGGAGCGAACCTGGCATCAGCGATCCCACCATTGCCAAACGCCGCCGCCAGCGCCGGCACGGAGACTCCCGCCGCGGCTGCCCGCTTCACTAAGGCGCGCCGGTTCGTCGAAATCTGGAGAACCGCCGGTGGAGCGGCAATGCTTTCCCGTGGACCTTTGGTCACTGTCATACCTCCTGAGACGAAGCACATCGTTGAGCCATTGCTCAACAGAAGGTCTAGCTACCGCGCCGCGACGGGTACTACCCGTCGCGACCGCAGAATAGGTATTGTGGCATGTTCACCGGGAATTGCAAGAGGGTCATGGTCGCAGCTTCTCGGCGCATCACCACACTGATGAATGAACGTTTATGCACCTGGTTGGCACGGACTCTTCTCCGTTCCCAAACGGCGCTTCCGGCCGATAAATTGCAGCAATGGCCGCCAATCGCTCAACTGTCCTTGGTGGTTGTGGTTACAAACGCCTGCGCCAGCCCCCGCGAAAGCGGGTCCGCCGAGGCGAGGAGCCCCGCGCACAGAGCGCCATCGAGCCGCTGGTCCGCCGTTGTGAGCGCGACGAGCGGCCCCGGGGAAAGGGCTGCCTCGCACGCCGCTCGTAGTGCCTGCTCGCCCTGTCCTTCGGGCTCGTCGTCCAAGGCCAGCCAAGCTATCGCCGGTCCGGGCCACCCCTCAGCGTGAAACGTCCACTCCTCGCC
>DASYWB010000081.1:0-14403 GCA_035936495.1 Thermomicrobiales bacterium | reverse complement strand
CGCTCCCTGAGGCGCGGGAAGAGGGTAAAGACCCGCTCGAGGTCCCCCTTGTCGGGCTTGCCACGGCTGAAGGCGCCCATATGCAGGTTCTCGAGGACTGTCATCCGGGGGAAGACCCGGCGGCCCTCCGGGGATTGGGCGACGCCCATCGTGGCGACCTTATGCGCGGGTACGCCGTTGAGCCGTGTCCCACGGAGGAGAACCTGCCCTTCCTTGGGGGTGAGCAGGCCGGAGATCGTCTTCAGCGTGGTGCTCTTGCCGGCACCGTTGGAGCCGATGAGCGTGACGATCTCGCCCTCTTCCACGTGGATCGAGATCCCTTTGAGGGCATGGATGTGCCCGTAGTAGGTGTGGACATCTTGGAGCTCGAGCATGGTCATGAATGGTTGCTCCGTGCTTCAACAGGTTTTGGCGAGGCTGCGCTGCTCGGGATGGAGGTGAGGACATCTATTGAGCCACCGACGCGAGCTGCGGCGTGGATCACGGGACGGCTTGGTTCGCGAAAGGGTGCGGCCAGCAGCGGCTCCACGGGCCGGGGAGAATCATGCATGCTGATGCGCGCCGGCATCAGTGGCGGCGAGCGCGTCGCGCGGCGCGGCGTTGCGGGAGGAGACTTCGGCGGCGCCCTGGCCGAGGTACGCCTCGATGACGGCCGGGTTGCGCTGCACCTCGGTCGGCGTACCGTCCGCGATCTTGACGCCGTGGTCGAGAACGGCAACGTGATCGCTGATACCCATGACGACCTTCATGTCATGCTCGATGAGCAGGATCGTCAGGTCGAGCTCGCGACGCATGCTATCGATGAAACCGGTCAGTTGGGAGGTCTCTTGGGGGTTCATGCCGGCGGTTGGCTCATCGAGCAGGAGCAATTGCGGTTCACTCGCTAAGGCCCGGGCGATCTCGAGGCGCCGCTGGTCGCCATAGCTCAAGTTCTTGGCGGTGACGGCGCTCTTGCCGGCGAGTCCGACAAACGTGAGCAGGCTCTCGGCGCGAACCCGGGCGACCGCTTCCTCCCGCTTCACCGACGGGAGGCGAAGCACGGCGCCGAGCGGGCTCGAGTGAAGGCGGCAGTGCATCCCCACCAGGACATTCTCCAAGGCGGTCATGTTGGCGAAGAGTCGAATGTTCTGAAAGGTGCGGGCAATCCCGAGGGCCGTAACCTGGTCCGGGCGGAGACCGCGGCGACCGCCGAAGACGGTCCGCCCGCCGAAGGTGATCCTGCCGGCCGTGGGTTGATAAATGCCGGCGAGCATGTTGAAGAAGGTGGTCTTGCCGGCCCCGTTTGGGCCGATGACGCCCACGATGGCGCCACGCGGGATCACGAGATCGACGTTGTCAACCGCGATGAGACCACCGAACGTCTTGGTGATGCCTTGCGCCACGAGCAAGGGCGGTCCTAGGGCGACTGGTGCGCTCCGGTGAGCGCCGCTGGGCACGGGCGAGATGGTCATGCACGCACCCCCGCGGACGGTTCCTGCTCGGCACGCACGTCATAGAACTGCTCATCTTCAGCGGTAGCGATGTCTGACGTCTCCGGCGCCATCTCGGCTTTGCGACGGCGGTCCGGGAAGAGCCCACCGGGCCGCAGGAGCATCGTGAGGACGAGGGCCAGCCCGAAGATGAGAAAGCGGTCCGTCGTGACGCTGTGATTCTGCAGGACCGTGAGGTCGAGCTGGCGACCGACCCAGTGCAGGGGGGTATTGAGCGACTCCGCGAGGATGCGGTCGAACCCTTGGATCAGGAGACCACCGACGATGACCCCATAGATATTGCCGAGGCCGCCGAGGATCACCATGCAGAGGATGATGACTGAGACGGAGAACTCGAACTGATCGGGGTAGACGACGGTGAGGTAGCCCGCGTAGATCGAGCCGGCAAAGCCGGAGAATGAGGCGCCGAGGGCGAAGGCGAGGAGCTTGGTTTGAACGAGGTTGATGCCCATGCTGGCGGCGGCAATCTCATCTTCGCGGAGCGCCTGCCAGGACCGGCCGAGACGCGAGTCGTAGAGGCGATTGATGACGAAGATGGTGAAGAGGGCAACGATCAAAATGAGCCAATACCAATTGCGCTGGTCGGTCGTGCCAAAGCTGATGTCGTTGCCACCCGGCAGTGGAATCGCCGGTGGCTTGGCGATACGGCTAATACCGGTCGGGCCACCGGTCAGACCCTCGGCATTCTTGAAGAAGCTTGGAACGATCTCGCCGAAACCGAGTGTGACGATGGCGAGATAGTCCCCTCGGAGCCGGAGCGTTGGGGCGCCGAGGAGGACACCGAAGATGGCGGCAATGATCCAGGACACGGCCATCGCGGGCCAGAAGGATTGAAGAACTTCCGGGACGAGGCCATTCCGCACGAAGGGGCTGCTCGGGGACGTGAGGAACGCGTTGCCGTAGGCGCCGATGATGAAGAAGGCGGCGTAGCCGAGGTCGAGGAGGCCGGCGTAGCCGACAACGATGTTCAAGCCCATCGCCAAGATGACGAAGACCATGATCGCCAGCCAGGAGCCGAGGCGGTCGAAGCCAAGCGCGGTATCGATGAAGGGATAGAGAACGGCCGCGATGATGGCGACCGCGCCCCAGATGCGTCGCCGGGTCTCGTCATTGCTGACCCGGGTCAGCGGGCGATTGCCCGCGGTTAAGGTTGTGGCCATCTGTTCCCTCCGCGCGGTCCTGGCCGCTAGACCTTGTCCACGGTTTGCTCGCCGAGCAGGCCGGACGGGCGAAAGACCATGACGAGAACGAGGACGCCGAAGATGACCGATGAGGTCCACTGAGCGCCCCAACCCGAGATATAGAGCTTCATGAATCCGTCAGAGAAGGACCACACCAGCCCGATCATCAGGCCACCGAGCATGGCGCCGGTCAGATTCCCGATTCCCCCCAACACGGCGGCGGTGAAGGCGAAGAGGCCGTATTGGAACCCCATCTGAAATCGCGCGCTGTTGTTGTAGTAGAGCGCGATCAAGCCGGCAGCACCCGCCAGTGACCCACCGAGCAAGAAGGCGACGCCGATGGTGCGATTGATGTCGATGCCCATCAGCGCGGCGGCTTCCCGGTCCTGGGCGGTGGCACGCATGGCCGTCCCGATACGGGTGCGGTAGACGAACCAGAGGAGGCCGATCAAGAGGGGAATCGTAATGGCGACGACCAGGAGATCGAAGATCCGGACGCGTATCCGCGTCTCTAGACCGAACCACTCGGTCAAAATGTTGAGGCTTCGATATTCCAGCGGGATGATCGATGGAGGCGTGAAGGGGTTTGAGCCCTTCCAGTAGATGCCGATATTCTGCAAGATAAAGCTCATCCCGATCGCGGCGATGAGCGGGGCCAAGCGAGGGGCGTTTCGCAGCCGTTTGTACGCGATGCGGTCGATCCCGTAATTGACGAGCGCGCTGAAGATCATCGCGCCGATGAGGGCAACAAAGAGAATGCCGATGATGGCGCCACCGGATGAATCGGAGGTGACGCTGGAGATGCCGACGATTGTTGCCGCGAAGAAGGCCCCCATCATGAACACCTCGCCGTGGGCGAAGTTAATCAGCTCGATGATGCCGTAGACAAGCGTGTAGCCGAGGGCGATCAACGCGATCAGCGACCCGGTCGCGACACCGATGATGATGTATTGAGTAAAGAGCGTCCAGTTGAAGTCCATGGGCGACCTTCTGACCGTGGTCCACGCTTGGCGCCTGGGCCGATCGTCCCGTCTGGCCGGCGCGATAGGATCCACCTGTGAGCGTTCACGTGGAATAGGTCAGAGCGGGCCGGGAACGCTCCCGACCCGCTCTGGCATTCGTCTTCAATTACGCCGGGGGCGCGATCTCCTCCTGGAAGGTGATCTCGCCATCCTTGACGACGTTCAAGCTGACCGTCGTCGAGTTGGTGTCGCCGGTCTCCAGGAAGCTCCAGGTGCCGAGGAGGCCCCGGAAGCCTTCCGTGGCGAACATGGCGTCGAGGATGGGCACGCGCTCCTTGACCTGGGCCTTGTCGATGCCCTGGATTGTAACGACAGCCGCCTCGAACGCGTAGACGGAGTAGGCGTCCGGCTCCCGATTGAGCCGCGACTTCATCTGGTCGTACCACTCTGCTCCTGCACCCTTGAGGGCGGCCGGCGGCAGACCGCCGAAGGTGATGTAGGCTCCCTCGGCGGCCTCCCCAGCACCTTCAACGAAGGCCTGGTTGATGAGCCCGTCCGGACCCATGAAGGCGACTTGGTCGGCCGGCATCAGCGAGCGCATGTCCTGCAGTAGCTTGCTGGCGTTCAGGTTGACGATGGCGCCGAGATAGATGATGTCCGGCGCTGTGTCGGCGATCGCGGTCATGATCGACTGGTAGTCCGGGGCATCCGGATCGAAGGCTTCGAAGCCAAGAGACTCGCCGCCGAGCGCTTCGAACGTGCGCTGGAATACCGTGGCGACGCCTTTGCCGTAGATCTGGTTATCGTGAAGGACGTATGCCTTGGTCGCGCCGAGTTCGTTGAACGCGAAGTTGGCCGCGGCCGCTCCCTGGACGTCGTCAGCGACCACGACACGCATGTAGTTGCGCTTGCCTTCCGGATAGTACATCTCCGGCTCCGCCTCGTCGACGAACTCATAGTCCTTGGTCAGGCCGACCGCCGTGTTGGCAGGGGAGATCATCGCCATCGGACCGGGATCGGCCGCGTTCAGGATGGGGATGGCAACCGCGGCGGCACCCGAGTTGTAGGTGGCAATGTAGACCATCGCGTCCTCGTCATTGACGACCATCGTGGCGTTCTCGGCCTCTTTGGTGGCGTCCCACGCGCCGTTGTTCGCGGCGATCCCATCGTCGAGCGGTTCATATTCCAGGGCAAAGCCACCGGCGGCGTTCTCGTAGAGCTCCAGCGCGAAGCGGACCGACTCGACCGAGTCGCCGCCGATCTGCTCCGAGGCCCCGGTGAGTGGCCAGGAGGAGTAGAGCTTAATCATGCCCTTGCTGGTGTCAGTGATGTGCTCGATCCCGGGGGTGCCGAGGTTCTCGGGGGTCAAGTCGGCGGCGCCCTCTTGAGAGGCTGCCGGCGTTGCATCCTGAGCAGAAGCGCCGGCGGCGCGCAGGGCGGCACCGATGGCGAAGGCCGAGAGCCCCAATGCCGAGGCGCGGACCATGAAGGTCCGCCGGTCGATTGCCTGAGACTGCAGTTGCCCGATCAGTTCGTTGATACGCGCGTCCATTGACTCTCCTTTGAGAAAACCTCGATGTGCTTAGCCGCGTGGCCAAGCCTTTTCCTCTTCACGTACGTCTCGTGTCTAACCCTCGCCGTTGGTGCGATCGGTGGGTGCGACGCGTATCCCTGTTGGACTCACGCGGCACCCGTGGCGGACAGTCCGCGCTCCGGACACGCTTGCGACGTAGAACTTGACACTGGAGGATGAGCATAGCCTAGGCTTGAAAAGCCTGTCAAATGGCGACTCTCAGCAGCCTGCCCAATTTAACCCAATCGCACGGCGGCGCGGCGGTTGTAGAATGGCGCTCGCACCCCGCTGAGCCTCCGGGTTTGGGCCGGCGGCAACGCACGGATACCGGTCCGCCATTGGGGAGCAGACGATGATTGACCAGCAGGCACCGGTCTCTACCGCCGAGGTCGTCGTTATCGGCGGTGGGATCGCCGGGGCGAGCACCGCGTTTTGGCTGGCGGGCGCCGGCCTTTCACCGGTCGTCGTTGAGTGCCTGGAGAAGGTTGCTGGGGCTACAACCGCCGCCTCGGCGCACAGCGTCCGTGCCCAATTCGCCGAACCGGAGAACATCCGGATGATGCTGGAAAGCCTTGATCTCTTCGAGCGGTTTCCTGAGGTGCTCGGTCTGCCACCGGAGCACGCGGACATCGGTTTCGTCAAAGGGGGATATCTCTTTGCCTCCACCGATCCCGATGCCCCGGCGCTCATCGAAACGCGGGTTGCCTATCAACGCTGCCACGGCCTGGCGGACGTCGACCTGTTTCTGCCGGAAGAGATCAGGCGCCGATTTCCGTGGATGGATCAGTCCGTGACGGCAGCCTCCTTTCGCGCGGGAGATGGTTGGATCGACGGCGTGCGGGCGACGGAGTTATTCATTCAAGCTTCCGGCGCGGAGGTGCTGTACGAGACCGAGGCCCTCGACATCGAGCGAGCGTCGGGGCGGGTGACCGCGGTGCGAACGAATCACGGGACGATCTCGACAGATACGGTCGTCCTGGCCGCGGGACCCTTCACGTCACTTCTGGCTCATGAGCCGCTGCCGTTGATGATGGTCCGGCGGCACCGGTTGATTGTCGATGCCCGGCCGGAGGTGCCGCGAGAGGCGCCGATGACCATCGACGCCGAAACCGGGGCGCACTGGCGGCCGCACCAGGGAGGGGCGCTGCTCGCGTGGGCGCGTCCGGAGGATCCGGGGCCGCCAGTCTGGCCGGTGCCGGCCGATCCCGGCTTTCCGGCGATGGTGCTTCAGGATCGCAATGGGGTGAGCCGCCTCTCGCCATTCTGGAGGGATCTCGCGCCACACTTGGCTCCGGGTGAGCTCCATCTCGCCGCTGGGCAGTACGTCGTGACTCCCGATCACATGCCGATCATTGGTCCTGCGGCCGAAACGCGGGGATTGTGGCTCCATACTGGGTATAGCGGGCATGGCATCATGGGAAGCCCCAGCGGCGGGCGCCTACTGGCGAACCTTATAGCGGGAGGCGGAGGAGCCAAGGAGAACCCGTTTCGCTTGGATCGATTCACCACCGCCGGTGAGCCCGTGGACAACGAGCACATGGTGCTTTGAGCTTTGAGATTGAGATTAGGAAGGGCCGCCGCCGCTCATGGACGAACAGAATAGTTTTGAACGAGGAGACGGCAGCGATTCCGGGCGCTGGGACGGGGAGCTCGCGCGGGCGCGCGCGGCGCTGGAGCCCGTCAAGGCATCCCTGGCCGCCGCTGGGTTTTATGCCTATGGGATGATCGACGAGCAGCACCGCTGGACCATTGCCGCCGACAGCGAAGAAGGCCGGGTGGATGTCCGGGTCGGCGCCGACGGGCTCAACGTATCACTCTGGACATCGTCGCCGGGTCTCTACGCCGACGAAGAGAACGACTTTCGGCGCCGGGCACTAGAACGGCTGGCTCGGATGACCCTGCCCAACATTGTTCGGGGATTCCTGGCTCCGCACCAGAGCGCCGTTTGGGACGAGACCGACCAGGGCATTGCGGTGACCATTAGCTATGATCTGCCGTTTGTTCGGGCCGGAGATGTCGGAGAGCTGGTGCGGGACAAGTTGGTGGAATTAGAGGAGCTTCTGACGTTCGTCGAATCGCGGGTGAGCACCTATCGCGAGCCGCGAGCATCCGTCTGCTTGGCGGCAATGCTTGCGCTCGGTGAAGAATGCTGACAGGTCGAGAGCTGGCCTCAGGACCAGTCGTTGCTATTCATGAACTGCAGGTGAACTCCGGCGCTCTCGAATGTCGCCAAGATGAGCCTCTCAAAGGAACAGGTCATTAGGGGACGAGCCACGCGGAGGCCCGGTAAAGCGTTAGGATGACTCCGAATGTGGCCAAGAGAACAGCGGTGACCGGTCTGCCCACCAAACCTCCGTTCGACGTGGCCCGGTGGCGGCGACGGCTAGCGGTTGCGCGTGGTGAGTACCCGGCGGATCTGGTCCTCGTCAACGGTCACATCGTCAACGTGTTCAGTGGTGAGCTGGAACGAGCCGACGTTGCGATCGTGGATGGTTGGGTCGCCGGGATTGGCCAATACGCGGACGCGACAGAGCGAATCGATTGCACCGGCAAGGTGATTACACCATCGTTCATCGATGCGCATGTGCATCTCGAGAGCGCTCTCGTCTGGGTCACGGAGTTCGCGAGGGCGGTCGTTCCCAGGGGCACGGGAGCGGTGGTGACCGACCCGCACGAGATCGCGAACGTGGCTGGGCTCGTGGGAGTCAACGCGATCCGGGAAGCATGTGCCGTGTTGCCGCTTCGCGTCGCGTTCACGGTGCCGTCTTGTGTTCCCGCAAGCGAGCATGAGAGCCCGGGGGCAGCCTTCGGCGAGGAAGAGATTGCGGAGGCGCTGGCTTGGCCGGAGTCGGTCGCCCTGGGCGAGCTGATGGATTTTCAGGGCGTGATCTCGGGCAATGCCCGCATCGCCGCGAAAGTGGCCATCGCCGGCGGCATCCCAATGGACGGGCATGCGCCAGGGTTGAGCGGTCCGGCATTGCAAGCGTATGTGGGCGCGGGTCCGGGCGCGGATCACGAATCCACCTCCCTCGGGGAGGCGCGGGAGAAGCTACGCGCCGGGTTGATGATCATGATCCGGGAAGGCTCGTCCGAGAGAAACCTCAAGGAATTACTGCCGCTCGTGAACGACACGACGTATCCGCGCTGCTGTTTCGCGTCGGACGACCGGGATTGTCACATGTTGCTGCACGAGGGCCATGTTGACGCGATCCTGCGTCAGGCTATTGCAGAGGGTCTGGATCCGGTCCGCGCCGTGCGGATGGCAACCTGGAATCCGGCCCGGCATTGGGGGTTGGATGGACTCGGGGCCGTTGCGCCTGGGTATCGTGCCGATCTCGCCGTGCTCGGAGACCTGGAACGAGCCGTCGTCGATCTCACGCTCTACCGTGGTCAGGTGGTCGCGCGCGGCGGGAAGCTGTTGACACCGGTCTCGTCGCCTGAGCAGGCCGCGCCGGGCTTGCGCGACACGGTGCGGACGGCACCGCTTCGACTCCGTGACCTCCGGCTCGACCCTGACCACGCGACCGTTGCCGTGGAGGTCGTTGCGGGCCAGATCGTGACACGTCTGGCAGAGGTAACGCCGGTGATCCGAGACGGATGGGCGGTCTCTGATCCCGGACAGGATCTTCTCAAGTTGGTCTGCGTCGAGCGGCATCACGCGACTGGACGGACGGGCGTCGGCTACGTGCGGGGGTTCGGGCTGAGGCGCGGTGCGCTGGCGAGCACGATCGCGCATGATGCGCACAACGTCATCGCGGTCGGCGTCGAGGATGCGGACATTCTGGCAGCGGTGGCGACGGTTGCGGAAAGTCAGGGTGGTTTGGCGGTGGTCGTGGGAGGCCAGGTGCTGGCGCACGTGCCCTTGCCGATCGGAGGCATCCTTTCCGACCAACCACTTGAGCACGTCGCTGAATGCTATGCCGCGTTGGAGCGAGCGGCTCGCGCCCTCGGCAGCGATCTGCCATCGCCGTTTGGACTCTTGGCGTTCATGGCACTGTCAGTCATCCCCGAGGCCCGTGTCACCGACCGGGGATTCCTGCGGGTCGGAGAGGCAGGGTAGGTGGATGAGACAGCCACCAGGCGAGCTGTTGGCTCCGCGTCGGATCCCGGCGACGTGATGCGATACGACGTGGTGGTCATCGGCGCCGGGGTGGCGGGGCTGGCGTTCACGCTGAGGCGGCCGCCGGAGATCCGCGTTGCGCTCGTGACCAAAGGGGCGCTCGGGGAGAGTAACACCCGGTACGCGCAGGGTGGACTGGCCGCGGCCGTCGGGGCGGACGACAAGCCGACGCTGCACGAGGCTGACACGCTCGCCGCCGGGGCCGGACTATGCGACCAAGCCGCGGTCCAGGCGCTGGTCAAGGGGGCGCCCGCGGCGGTCGCATGGCTGCTCAATATCGGAACGGGGTTTGATCGCGAAGGGGAGGCGCTGCTCCTAGGCCGGGAAGCCGCGCATAGCCGGCGCCGCGTCCTCCACGCTGGCGGCGACGCGACAGGTGCCGAGATCGAGCGCGCGCTGGTAACACGGGTACGGCACGATCCGCGAGTCGATATTTTTGAAGGGGTCATGGCGAGTGATCTTCTTCTGGACGGTGGAAGGTGTGCGGGTGTCGTGGTGGATCTTGGTGCGGACCATGACGATCGGGTCTCGATCCAAGCACCCCTAGTCGTGGTGGCAGCGGGTGGAATGGGTCAGCTCTGGGCGACGACATCAAACCCCGCGGGGGCGACTGCGGATGGCTTAGCGATGGCGCTTCGTGCCGGAATCGCGGTTGCCGACCTGGAATTCATGCAATTCCACCCCACGGTATTGCGAGTGCCCGGAAGCGCGGCATTTCTAGTGTCCGAGGCGGTGCGGGGAGAGGGGGCATACCTGCGTTCGCTTGAAGGCGAGCGGTTCATGGTGGAGGAGCACCCCCTGGCGGAGCTAGCGCCACGCGATATCGTGGCGCGGGCGATTCAGCGGCAGATGGCGCGGGACGAGTCCGACCATGTTTGGCTCGATCTCCGGCATCTGGACGCGGAGACGGTCCGAACCCGTTTCCCCTCCATTGGGGCGGAGTTGAAGCGGAGAGGGCTTGACCTCGCGGCGGACCTGATCCCGGTGGCGCCAGCCGCGCACTACGCGATGGGCGGTATCGTGGCAAGCCCGACCGGGGAAACGAGTCTGCCGGGACTCCTGGCACTCGGCGAGGCCGCTTGCACTGGGGTCCACGGCGCGAACCGGTTGGCGAGCAATTCGTTGCTGGAGGGGCTGGTCTTTGGCTTGGCGGCGGCCGACCGGCTGCGGCAACAAGGGTTGCCACCCGCCCCCGCGGGCAAACCATCCGAGACGGAGGCGGAGCGTCGCGCCACGGACGGCGCTCACGATGCGGCGGAAATGCGCGATCGCCTACGAGCGACAATGAGCCGTCATGTCGCGGTCGTTCGTGACGGGCGAGGGCTAGGAGAGGCACTCCGCGAGATCGATTGGATCGCCGCGTCGGTGCCGTCCGCGCGTGACCGCGCGACCGTTGAGCTGGCCAACATGGTCGTCGTTGCACGGACGATCACTCAGGCCGCGCACCGTCGGGAGGAGAGCCGGGGCGCTCATTTCCGGGCGGATTTTCCTAAAACCGATGCGGCGTTGGACGGCTGCCATCTCGTCCACGACCCCCGGGCAGACGAGTGGTCGTTTGGCGACCTCCGTAGCGCCTTGGCGACGCCAGCCAATGTCGCTCGCTGACCCGGAATCGCGTACTTTCCATAACAGACCGAACTGACATCCGGACGTAACTCGGGCGCGCCGCGTGGTGGCGCAGACGTCATGGCGATTGTGCCTGCAGTTTCGGCCCGCCGTGACAAGACTTTCAGAGAGCCGGATCATTTACGTCCGGATGTCAGACCGAAGGATTGACTACTTTCGACGGATTTGAGAGGATATTCGAACCGGTGCCTGTCGGGCATGCGATCTGAGACCGATACTGGAGGAGAAAAATGGCCGACCACCGACCACGCGGCGGCAAGCGAGGTGACATGTTCGCCCACCGGCTCGGCCGGCGTGCGCTCCTCCGCAGTGGCGCAATCGGCGCGATGGGGATCGGAGCCGCCACCCTCGTCCCTAGCGTGAGCGCCGCGCGGCCCGGGGCGGCCCAGGAGAATGGCTGTTCCGGCGACGACGTCGAGATCACCTACGGATTCTGGAACGCCGAGCAACGGCCCGCGATCGAGGCGCAGATCGAGGCCTTCCAGGAGCAGCACCCGAATATCTCCGTCAGCCCCCAGGTCGTTCCATTCGCTGACTACTTCACCAAGTTGCAGACGGGAATCGCCGGTGGCGAGACGTACGATGTCTTCTGGATGAACGGCCCCAACTTCCCCGTCTACGCTTCTCAGGGCGCCCTGGCGGATCTCTCCGCTATCACCGGAGATGATGGCGTCGATATGAGCGCCTACCCGGAGACGCTACGTGACCTCTACTCCTTTGACGGCACGCTGTATGGTATGCCCCGCGACTTCGATACGATCGGGCTGTACTACAACAAGGATCTCTTCGACGCGGCCGGCGTCGAGTACCCGACAGCGGACTGGACGTGGGAGGACCTGCGCGCGGCCGCGGAAGCGCTGACCGTCAAGGAGGGCGACCAAACGAGCCAATGGGGATTCGGATCGATCCTGAGCGCCCAGCAGAACCTCTACAATTTCATCTACCAGAACGGGGGGCAGATCATCAGCGAGGATGGGAGCGAGGCGCTCCTCGACGAGCCCGAGGCGTGCGAGGCGCTGCTCTTCCTGACCGACATGGTGACAGACGGCCTTTCTCCGGACGTGGCCACCCAGCAGGGCAACAATCTCTATCAGACCCTTTTCCCCGCGGGCGTGGTCGCGATGCTCCCCGGTGGGTCCTGGCATGCCGGGCGGCTCCATGAGGCCAACCCGGCGATCGCGGTTGCCCCGCTGCCCGAGAGCATGCAGGACGCGTCGGTCATCCACGGCCTGGCGAACGTTGTCTGGTCGGGCAGCGAGCATCAGTGCGAGGCGCTGGAGTTCGTCGAGTTCCTCGGGAGCGAGGAAGCGCAGCAGATTCTCGCCGAGACCGCGACGGTGATTCCCGCGATGAACGGCCTGCAGGAGACATGGAAGGAGGCCGTCCCCGAGATGGACCTTCAGGTCTTCCTTGACGCGGTCGACTACTCGGTCCCGTACCCGACAGCACCGGGCGGCGCCGAGTGGGAGGCCGCCCTGAACGACGTCATCGTCGAAGCCTGGAGTGGGGGCATCCCGCGGGACGAGATCTGCCAGCGCGCGGATGGGGCCGTTACCACCGCCCTTCAACGTTCCTAATGCTAGCTGGCCGAGCTGCCAAGGGTCGTTCGTAGGGTCACAAGCGGGCCGCTGGAGACCGCCCGGCGGCCCGATGGGGTGATACTGATGGCTATCGCGCCAGTCCCATTAGAGGCGCGGGAAGGCAGAGTGGCGCGTCGCAACCAGCACGCACGGGCGCAGGCGCGTTGGGGGTATCTCCTCGTCGCCCCGATGATGCTTGGCTTCGCGCTCTTCTTCCTTCTCGCGCTGGCAGCCTCCCTGTTTTTGAGCTTCACCGACTGGAATGTGCTCAACTCGCCAAACTGGGTCGGGCTGGACAACTACGCCCGGCTGTTTGATGATGGCGCCTTCCACGCGGCGCTCCGGAACACGGCCGTCCTCACGGTTCCCCACGTCGTGCTGCGGATCGCGTTCGCGCTCCTCCTGGCCATCGCGCTCAACTCCCGGATCCGCTTCCGCACCTTCTACCGCACCATCTTCTTCATCCCGGTGCTGACGATGCCGGTGGCGATTGGCACGGTCTGGAAATGGCTCTACGATCCGACCTACGGTCCCATCAATTATGCTCTCGGCCAATTGGGACTCCCCCGGCCCGCGTGGCTCTCCGATCCCAATACGGTCCTCATCGCCGTCGTGATCGTGCTCCTCTGGAGCGGTGTCGGCTACGACATGATCATCTTTCTGGCCGGGCTCCAGAACATTCCTCGCGACTACTACGAGGCGGTTCAGCTTGACGGCGCGGGGCCATGGCGTCAGTTTCGAGACATTACCCTGCCGCTCCTGACCCCGACGACCTTCTTCCTGATGGTGGTCGCCGTCATCCACTCGCTCCAGGTCTTCGACCTCGTCTACATCATGACGGAGGTCGAGCACACCACCTCGAACCGTTTCCCGACCATGGTCTACTACATCTACGACGAGGCCTTCCGCAACTTCCGGATGGGCTACGCGACGGCAGTCGCCTGGGTCCTCCTCCTCATTATCCTGGTCTTTACGCTGCTGCAGTTTTGGCTGCAGCGTCGTTGGGTGCATTACACATGAGACACCGCACGGCTGGTCACGTCCTGTCCCGGATTGCTCTGCACGCGGTCCTGCTCACCGTCGGCGTCATCTTTGTCCTGCCCTTTGCTTGGTCGATCGGGACCTCGCTCAAGCCCCTGCGCGACCTCTTCGTCCTCCAGCCAACGCTCATCCCGAGCGAGCCGCGCTGGCAAAATTACACCGATGTCTTAGACGCCGTGCCCTTCGTGCGTTTCTATCTGAACACGATCGGCGTCACCGCGGCGCGCGTCATCGGTCAGGTCTTCCTAGCTTCGATGGCCGCCTTTGCATTCGCCCGGCTGCGCTTCCCCGGACGGGATCTGCTCTTCTTCCTCCTGCTCTCGGCGCTGATGATCCCCGAACAGGTGCTGATCATCCCCCGCTATGTCTTGGTCCGGGAGCTCGGCTGGCTCGATTCCTACCAGGGGTTGATCGTGCCGCTGCTCTTCAGCGCATTCGGCACCTTCCTCCTGCGCCAGTTCTTCCTGACCATCCCGAACGACTTCCAGGAGGCCGCGACCCTCGAAGGCGCGAACCCGTTCCAGATCTACTGGCACATCTATCTTCCACTCGCGCGCCCGGCCTTGACCGCGTTTGGGTTCCTCGTCCTCCTCTGGTCGTGGAACGAGCTGCTCTGGGCGCTGATCGTCACCAATACCACGGAGAAGCAGGTCCTCTCAGTGGGTATCGCCCTCTTCCAGGGCGAGCGGTTCACCAACACGGCGGTGATGCTCGCGGCGGCGAACATGGCAACCATACCGATCCTGATCGTCTTCCTGTTCTTCCAGCGTCAGCTCATCGAGGGCATCTCGCTCAGCGGCCTCAAGTGATGTCGAAGCGTGACACGGGAG
>DASYWB010000080.1:0-12165 GCA_035936495.1 Thermomicrobiales bacterium | reverse complement strand
GTTCTCCACAGCGGAACATCCATGGTGGTTCCGCGGCTGGACTCACGAAACTGGTCGTTTCAATCACCGGCGCTCCCGCATCGGCAAGCGCTTCAATGAAGGCGACCTTCGCCTCTGTTGGGTAGATCCTCGGGTGGTTCTGCTTCCATACCGTGGTCCCACCTCGACAGTCGTGACACCCTCCGGCCCGGGTGGCCG
This sequence comes from Thermomicrobiales bacterium, assembly GCA_035936495.1. GTDB lineage: Bacteria > Chloroflexota > Chloroflexia > Thermomicrobiales > UBA6265 > DASYWB01. The sequence goes on along the minus strand of DASYWB010000080.1, from coordinate 11,967 downwards.
AGGGGTGCTCATAGGAGAGGTGGCGATGGGATCATCGACAGGGTGAGCCACTGTGTCGGTTAGACGGTGGGCAGCAGTGCCGAAATCGGCGGGGCCGTTGTCGTCATGGCCGGCTCACCTGGGTCGGCCGCGCTGACCGGCATCGAACGTCTGCCTGTCCGTGAAGAAGCGCTGCTCGGTGATCTGGTCGTTGGCCCAGACGGTGGCGCGTGGCCTGGGGACGACATCGATCCGGCAGATGTCCGTTGCTCGCGGCATCGCTCTCTCGCAATGGTCTTCGCCGTGTGCCCTTCCAGTGGAGCGGTTGCCAGGGCGCCGTATCGCCAGTCGCCGCTAGTACAACGCCAGATCGTCGTTCGCGGCCTCCAGCCAGCGCTTGACCTGTTGCAAGAAGCGCGTGGCGGCGAGGCCGTCGAGGACGCGGTGGTCAATGCTGAGCGAGAGGTTCATCATCGAGCGGATACCGATCATATCGTCAATCACCACCGGGCGCTTCACGATCGCCTCGGTCGAGAGGATCGCTACCTGCGGCTGAACGAGTATCGGGGTGGAGACGAGCGAGCCGAACGTGCCCGGGTTGTTAACGGTGAAGGTTCCGCCGGCGACGTCGTCCGGCGCGAGCGTGCCGGTGCGGGCCTTGCCGGCCAACTCGGCCACGGCGTGCATGAGACCAGCGAGGCTCAGCCGGTCGGCATTCCTGACAACTGGGACCACCAGCCCGTCTTCGAGCGCGACGGCGACACCGATGTTGATCGCCTTGCGATGGATGATCCGGTCCTCGTCCCAGACGGCATTGAGGCGCGGGTGGTCCCGCAGGGCCAGGGTCGCCGCCTTCATCACCATCGGTAGGTAGGTCAGCTCGACGCCCTCCCGCCGGCGGAACTCCTCCTTACGGGCGGCCCGATAGGCGACCGCATTTGTCATGTCGACTTCCATCACCACGGTGGCGTGCGGCGCCGTTCGCTGGGAGCGCACCATGTGCTCGGCGATCATCCGCCGCATCGGCGTAACCGGGATCACCTCGTCACCGGGGAACACCGGCACCGGCGCTCGTGTCGGGGCGGGTCGCGCCTCGGATTGGAGAGCAGACGCCGGCTCCCGTGTTGGCACCGCAGCGGGAACCGGCTCCGTGGCGGCCTCCTCTCGCGCCTGGGTCGCGGTCGCCGGCGTGGGACCCTCGTCGCCGACCGCGGCCTGCCCGGCGGCTGGGGTCAATGGCTGGGCGAGGTGGGCGAGGAGGTCCCGCTTGGTGACCCGGCCACCAATGCCGGTGCCCTCGACCCCGGCGATGTTGACGCCGTGCTCCTCGGCGATGCGGCGAACCACCGGCGAGGAGCGGGCGCGCAGCAACTCCATCTCGTTGGTGATTTCGCCCTTGCGTCCAATCGTAGAGGGTGGCACGGGCGCGACGGGCAGTACCCCTCCGCCACCGCCTGCGGACCCCGTGTCATCGCCACCTGTCGTCTCAGGCGCCGGTGCGGCGCCGGCCGCTTCCGGCTCCTCGATCCGGCAGAGGTCGGTTCCGACCGCCACCGTCGTCCCTGGCTCGACCAGGATCTCGACGAGGACGCCGGCCGCCGGCGCCGGGATCTCCGCGTTGGCCTTGTCGGTTTCGACCTCCACCAGCGGCTCATACTTGTCGATCCGGTCGCCGACCTCTTTGAGCCAGCTTCCAATCGTCCCCTCGGTCACACTCTCACCGAGCTGCGGCATCGTGATCGTCGTCGCGGTCTCCGTCGGCATGGAGCGTCCTCCGGTCGATAAGCCTTGAAATGTCAGCCGTGCGCACGTTGGTGGCGATCAGGGCCGCTTCGGATACCGTTGCCGGCCCACCAAATACTCGCTTCCATGCCTTCGTCGCCCCCGGCTGCATCCTGAATCGCTGGCGGCTGACGGCTAGAAGGCGATGAGTCTTCTCAGCGCGGCCCCGATCTTCTCGGCGTCGACCATGAAGGCATGCTCCAACGGCGGGCTGAAGGGCATCGCCGGCACGTCCGGCGCGGTGACGCGCGTCACCGGCGCATCCAGGTAGGCGAAGGCCTCCTCCCCGATCAAGGCCGCCACCTCGCTGGCGACGGAGCAGAGCCCGTTCGCCTCGGTGACGACGAGCGCCTTGCCTGTCTTCTTCACCGAGTCGACGACCGTTGCCTCGTCTAGCGGCTTGAGCGAACGAAGGTCGATCACCTCGATGCTCGTTCCGGTTTCCCGCGCCACCTCGGTGGCGGCCTGGCGCGCCTCGTGCACCATCATGCCGTAGGCGATGATCGTCGCGTCGGTTCCCTCCTGAACCACCCGGGCCTGGCCGAACGGCACGTCGTAGACCCCCTCCGGCACCGGCCCCTTGATCAGCCGGTACATCTTCTTGTGCTCGAGATAGAGCACCGGGTCGTCATCATGGATGGCGGTGCGGAGCAGGCCCTTGGCGTCAGCCGGCGTTGCAGGCGTGACGACCTTGAGACCCGGGGTGTGGACGAAGACCGCCTCGATGCTCTGCGAGTGGTAGAGGGCACCATGGACGCCCCCACCAAAGGGAACGCGGATCACGAGCGGGCAGCAGAAGTCGTTGTTCGAGCGGTAGCGGATGCGCGCCGCCTCGTTCATGATCTGATCCATCGCCGAGTGGATGAAGTCGAGGAACTGGATCTCGGCAATTGGCCGCAGGCCGTTCAGCGCCATGCCGATCGCGCTGCCGATGATTCCGGACTCGGCAAGCGGGGTGTCGATGACCCGCTCCTCGCCGAACTCCTCGAGGAGCCCGGCCGTGACCCGAAAGACGCCACCGCGGCGTCCCACGTCCTCGCCGAGCACCACGGTGCGCTCATCCGCACGCATCTCCTCGAGTAGCGTGTCATGAATCGCCTCTATGAACGACTTCCGCGGCGCCCCATCCAGCTCCGCGTCATCCATTGGCCGCGCCTCCGCCGATCGTTCCGGAGCTTGTACCATCTCACTCATTCCCTCTCATCACGACGGGGGCAGGCGGCAGGGGGGTAACGTGTTGAGGATCGGCTGGGTTCAGCGATTGGGTGACTCCTCCCGGATGCCGCTTGCCGCCTACCGCTCTGCGTAGACATGGCGGTCGAAGGTCACGGGATCAGGGAAGGGAGCCTGCTCGGCAGCCTCGGTGGCCGCGTCGACCTCGCCCGTGATCCGGGTCCTGATCTCGGCGAGCGACTCGTCGTCGAGGGCGCCGACCTCCCGCAACCGGGCCTCGAACAAGGCGAGCGGGTCTCTCGCCCTCCAGGCTTTGACCTCGTCCGGGCTGCGGTAGGCGCGGTCGTCATCATCGGAGGTATGCGGGTGGAAGCGGTAGACCTTCGCCTCGACCAGCGTCGGACCGTCGCCGCGGCGGGCCCGGTCGGCGGCTGCCTTGACGACCTGGTAGACGGCGAGCAGATCGGTCCCATCGACGATGACGCCGGGGAAGCCGTAGCCCGCGGCGCGGTCGGCGACGTTGTCGATCGCCATCTGGCGTTCCAGCGGGACGGAGATCGCGTAGCGGTTGTTCTCACAGAAGAAGATGACGGGGAGCTTGTGGACGCCGGCGAAATTGCACGCCTCGTGGAAATCACCCTTGGAGGCGCCGCCTTCGCCGAAGCATGTCAGGGAGACCTGGCCCGTGCCGCGCAGCTTGGCCGCGTAGGCAACGCCCGTCGCATGCGGGATCTGGGTGGAGACCGGACTCGAGCTGGTGATGATTCGCAGCTTGGCCGAGCCATAGTGAGCAGGCATCTGCCGGGCACCGGACGCCGGGTCGGCGGCCCGCGCCAGCGCGCTCATCATCACGTCGCGCGCGGTCAGGCCGAACACCAAGCTCAGTGCAAGGTCTCGGTAGTAGGGCAGGACGACGTCCTTGCTTCGGTCGAGCGCGAAGGCGGCGCCCACCTGGGCCGCCTCGTGCCCCTGCCCGGAAACGACAAACGGAGCCCGGCCGGCGCGATTGAGCTGCCACATCCGCTCATCGAGGGCCCGTGCGAGCGCGACGAAGGAGTACAACTCCCGCAGCGTCGCGTGGGACAGCCCGACGTCGCCCATCGAGGGTGGCGTCACCGCCGCGGTGATCGTCCCGGCGCCGACATCGACGTGATCGAGCGGCATATGGACAGAGATGGCGCCATTCCGGGATACGGCACCGGCCTCGAATGCTCGTTTGACGGCCTCGTCTGGAACCCGTGTAACCTCGGTCGCCATTGACCGCTCCTTTGTCAAGCCTTCAGCGGCTAGCTATCAGCACGACCCAGGGCATGAGCGCGGCCGGCTGCGCGTGCCGCTTCTGCCCCCGGGTGCCGCCGGTCACCGTTGACCGCTGATTGAAGAGCCCGGCCTCGCGACCGCCCCTCGGGACGGGCGCACCTGCTGCCGGTGCCCCATTATACCCGACGCGGGTCGACTAAGGCCGGGCTGTGGCTGTCGACCGGAGCCCTGTCGCCTGTGGCGAGCCAACGGTATCGCTCCGGACGAAGAAGTGATGCCCCGCCTCGTGGCGGCGCCATCTCCAGGGTTGAGGTCATCCACGTCGTGCGGGGTGCCGGCCGCTGAACGAGTTTCGGACGAGTCTCCTTCCATCAGTCCACCCCGGAGACACAAGCGAGGACTCCCATAAGGACGCCCGTTGGGATGTCACTAGGCATCCGCGGAGCCGCGGCACTTACCAGTCACACACAGCGGCTATACTGATGCCGCAGGGGCCGCGGCGAAGCGGTCCAGACGTCAGCGCAGCGTGCCCGGGAGGCGATGATGACCTCTTGCCCGATGTTTGAGTTCACCGATGAGCAGCGCGCGCTGCGGGATGCGATCCGCGAGTTCGCCGAGGGCGAGATTGCGCCCCACGCTGCCGAATGGGACGAGACCCATCAGTTTCCCACGGAGGTCGTGCGCAAGCTCGGCGAGCTGGGCGCGATGGGCGTCGCCTTCCCCGAGGAGTATGGCGGCCTCGGGATGGGCGCGGTCGCCCAGGCGGTCGTCGTCGAGGAGTTGGCGCGGTTCGACTCGTCGATCGCCGTCACCGTCGGCGCCAATGTCTCAATCGGGGGCGAGCCGATTCTGCTCTTCGGCACCGAGGAGCAGAAGCAGCGCTGGCTCGTGCCGCTGGCGCGGGGCGAGCATCTCGGTGCCTTCGCGAGCACCGAGCCGGGGGGCGGCTCCGATATCCGGGCCGCGACGACGACCGCCCGCCGCGAAGACGGCTGCTGGGTAATCAACGGGACCAAGGCGTTCATCACGAACGCCGGAACCGAGTTGAGTGCCTTCGTCATTGCCACGGCGCAGACGCCCCTGGACGGCGGCAATGCGCTCAGCGCGTTCATCATCCCCAACGGGGCACCTGGATACGAGCCGCAGAAGCCCTACCGTAAGCTCGGCTGGCATGCCTCCGACACACGAGAGTTGGTCTTCAGTGACTGCCGCGTGCCGGACGAGGCGGTGCTCGGCCAGCTCGGCAAGGGCGCGCGTGTCTTCCTGACCCCGCTTGACGGCGGCCGGGTCGGCGTCGCCGCCATGTCGGTCGGGCTCGCCCAGGGAGCGCTCGAGCAGGCAACCGGATACGCCAAGGCGCGTGTGGCGTTCGGCGCACCGATCGCCCGGCAGCAGGCGATTGCTTTCAAGCTGGCCGAGTTGAAGACGCAGATCGAGGCGGCGCGACTGCTCACCTACCGGGCCGCGTCCTTGAAGGAGGCCGGCAAGCCGTTCACCGAGGAGGCGGCGGCGGCCAAGCTCTTCGCATCCGAGGTCGCCGTCCGCGCCGCTGAGGAGAACCTTCAGATTCACGGTGGCTTTGGCTACATTGAAGAATCGGCCGTGCCACGTTTCTACCGCGATGCCAAGATCCTGACCATTGGCGAAGGCACGAGCGAGATTCTCAAGCACGTCATCGCCCGGAAGATGGGCCTGACCGACTAGGCGCGCCGCCAGCCCCGCCGGCGCAGGTTCGCTAACCCGCCAGCTGATCCGCAACCGACTGTAGGAGTCAGCCCGTGATCACGACCCAAGCGGCAAAGCAAGACACCTACGAGGTGAACACCGCCGCGGTGGCCGAGCTTGAGCGGCGTCTGGCCCGGGTGGCCGCCGGTGGGGGTGAGGCGGCGCAGGCGAAGCAACGGGCCCGCGGCAAACTGCCGGTGCGAGAGCGGATCGAGTATGTGCTCGATCCCGCTTCGCCGTTCCTCGAGCTCTCGCCCCTCGCCGCGGAGGGAATGTATGACGGCGCCAGCCCGGGGGCTGGGATCGTGACCGGGATCGGCCGTATCGGCGGACGCGAGGTCGTCATCGTCGCGAACGACCCGACCGCCAAGGGCGGCACCTATTTCCCAATGACGGTCAAGAAGCACATCCGCGCGCAGGAGATTGCTTTCGCGAACGGGCTCCCGTGCCTCTACCTCGTTGACTCCGGGGGTGCGTTCTTGCCGCTGCAGAGCGAGATCTTTGCGGACAAGGAGCACTTCGGGCGGATCTTTCGGAACCAGGCGCTGCTATCAGCGCGCGGACTCCGCCAGGTCGCCGTCGTCCTGGGATCATGTACGGCCGGCGGCGCCTACGTGCCGGCGATGTGCGATGAGGCGGTCATCGTCCGCGGGGCCGGCACGATCTTCCTGGCCGGGCCGCCGCTGGTCAAGGCGGCGACGGGGGAGGAGGTTTCGGCCGAGGAGCTTGGCGGCGCCGACGTGCATGGTCGCATCAGCGGGGTGGTGGACTACGTCGCGGACGACGAGCCGTCGGCGCTGGCGCTGGCCCATGACTTGATGAGCGCGCCGCGGCCGGCGCCACCGCCGCCACCATGGCAGCGCGAGCCGATCCGCGAACCGGAGGAGGATCCGCGGGATTTGCTCGCGCTCGTCCCTCCGGATCCACGCCATCCCTACGACGCGCGGCAGGTGCTGCGGCGGGTCCTCGACGGGAGCCGGCTGCGCGAGTTCAAGGCGGACTACGGGCAGACCCTCGTCTGCGGGTTCGGCCACCTCTACGGCATCCCAGTCGGGGTGCTGGCCAACAACGGTATCCTCTTCCCCGAGACGGCCCGAAAGGGGACACACTTCGTCATGCTCTGCGCGCAACAGCGGGTGCCGCTTCTCTTCTTCCAGAACATCACCGGGTTCATCGTCGGTAGCCGCTATGAGCGGGAGGGTGTGGCGCGGGACGGCGCGAAGATGGTCGCCGCGGTGGCGGTCGCCCAGGTGCCGAAGATCACGGTCATGATCGGTGCGAGCTACGGGGCGGGGAACTACGCGATGTGCGGCCGCGCCTACGACCCGCGGTTTGTCTTCTCATGGCCGACGCACCGGATCGCGGTGATGGGTGGGGAGCAAGCGGCCGGTGTCCTCACCGAGATCCGGCGCCAGAGCGCCCAGGCGCGGGGAGCCGCGCTCGATGAAGCCGACGAGGCGGCAATCCGCCATGAGGTTGAGGCTCGATATGAGGAGGAGGCGAGTCCGTACTTCGCAACCGCCCGTCTTTGGGATGACGGCATCATCGACCCCCGGCAGACGCGCCAGGTCCTCGGCCTCGCGCTCTCAACCACACTCAACGCGCCGATCCCGCCGACGGACTACGGCGTCCTCCGCATCTGAGGACATCTGTCGTGTTGGGTTCGGGTGGACGCTTGCGATGTCGCCGGTACTGTTTGCCGGCGCCCGGCTCCTTTCCCCACATGGGCAGGGGGATCGACGAGGGGTCAGGAGCGCAACTGACGAGCCGGACTAAAAGGGGTGCAGCGGACCATGATGCCACGCAACGGGGAGCCTGAATCGCCCACGTCGGACGGAGCCAGCGGGTCCGGTGAGCTGACAATCGTGCGGGATGGGCCGGTGCGCCGGATAACCTTAACGCGCCCCACCCGGCGCAACGCGCTCTCGCGCTCACTCGTCGCCGCGCTCCACCATGAGCTCGCCGCGATCGAAGAGGGCGGCGAGACACGGGTGGTCATCCTCGGTGGCGACGGGCCGGCCTTCTGCGCCGGGGGCGACATCGCCGAGTTTGTCGAGGCCGCCGAGGACGGACGGGCCGTCGCGGATGCCAACGGGCTCGCCGACCTGCTGGCCGCGATGGCCGCCTGCCCGGTGCCGATCGTCGCTCGCGTACATGGAGCCGCCTACGGCGGCGGCATTGGTCTCGTCTGCGCCTCCGACATCGCCATCGCGGCCGAGGGGTCCCAGTTCTCCCTGAGCGAGGCGCGCCTGGGGCTGGTCCCAGCCGTTATCGCACCGTACGTCATCGCCGCACTCGGTGGGCGTGCGGCCAAGGCGCGGATGCTCCTCGCGACGCCGTTCGGCGCGGACGACGCGCTGCGGTGCGGGCTGATCCACCGGTGCATCCCCGGGGATGCCATGGATGCCGCCGTGGAGGAGGTCGTCGGGAACCTGCTCGGTTGCGCGCCGGGAGCGCTCGCCACGATCAAGCGCCTTCCCTCGATGATTGAAGATCCCGACCCGGCGGCGAGGCGCGCCGCGACGGCGAGGCTGCTGGCGGAGCGCCTCGCGAGCGATGAGGGGCGAGAGGGGTTGCGGGCGTTCATGGAGAAACGACCACCGGCGTGGGTACCGGCGGGGGCCTCCCGGTGAACCCGACTGCTGCCCTCACCGGCAAGCGGGTCGCGATCGCGAACCGTGGCGAGATCGCCGTCCGTATCGCGGCGACCTGCCGGCGTCTGGGTGCGGTGCCGATCCTACTGGTCGGCGAACCGGACCTGGAGGGGTTTGCCGCGCGCCAGGTCGGCCGGGTCGAGGTGATTGGGGAGGCGGGGTCGGAGCTCGACGTCAGCCGCGTCGTAGGTGCGGCGCGTCGTGCCAGGGCCGAGTTTCTCCATCCCGGCTATGGCTTCCTCAGCGAGCGCGCCGCTCTGGCCGACGCCTGCGCCGAGGCGGGCATTCGATTCGTCGGGCCATCGGCGGCCACCCTTCGGCTCTGCGGCGACAAGCTGGCGACGCGCGCTGCCGCCGAGCGGGCGGGGGTGCCAGTCCTCCCGGCGAGCTCGCCGCTCGGCGATGACCCCGCGACCTGGCAAGAGGCGGCGCGAGACGTTGGCTATCCCCTCCTCGTCAAGCCAGCCGGGGCCGGCGGCGGGCGAGGGCTACGGCACGTTGCCGAAGAGTTTGCCCTGGCCGAGGCCGTCTTGGCGTCCCGTCGGGAGAGTGCATCCTCGGGGGCCGGGGCGCTCGTCTATCTCGAGCGGGAGCTGGTCGCTCCACGGCACGTCGAGGTCCAGCTCGTCGCGGACGGACAGCAGACCGTCGCACTCGGCGACCGGGATTGTTCGCTCCAGCGGCGGCACCAGAAGGTGATCGAGGAGGCCCCAGCGCCGAACGTCGACGCGGAGACGAGGCGGGCACTCCACGCGCATGCGCGGCGCATCGCCGAGGAGGTGGACTTGCGCGGGATCGCGACCTGCGAGTTCTTGCTGGGCGGCGATGGGGTCCTCGCGTTCTTGGAAGTCAACCCACGCATCCAGGTCGAGCATCCTGTTACCGAGCTCGTGACCGGTATCGATCTCGTTGAGTGGCAGTTGCTGATCGCCGCCGGGAGTCGCCTGCCGGAGCGAACGGCGCCAAGCCCGCGTGGTCATGCGATTGAGGCACGCGTCTATGCCGAGGACCCGGGGGCCGACTTCTTCCCGGCGCCGGGCCGGTTGGCGACGGTCTCGTGGCCGGTCCGTCCGGACGTCCGGGTCGATGCCGGATACACCAGCGATGACGTAATTCCGGCCGCCTACGACCCGTTGCTGGCCAAGGTGATCGCGCATGGTGCTGACCGGGAGTCGGCCATCGCTGTGCTGCGGGTCGCCCTGCTAGACACCGTCGTGGCCGGCGTGCCGACGAACATATCGTGGCTGGTCAACCTGCTGGATCACGAGGCGGTCCGGAGCGGGCGAGCCACGACGCGAACGGCGGGCGACGTCGCGCTGAGCATGCCCGATCGTTCGCTGGTGCCGATCGCGGCAGTGGCGCATATGCTCGATGGTTCCCCTTCGGCTCCCGTGGACCCGTGGTCGGCAATCGGTCCCTGGCGGATGTCGGGACGCGTGGTGCTGACGGTCCACGGTGATGACTGGGAAGAGCGGGCGGTTGTTTGGCGTACTGCGGCGGGTTGGGAAGCCACGATCGGCACGCCGCCTATCCCGATCCGATGGTGGCGTGATCCGGCTGGGATCTGGACAATCGGCGCCGCCGACACCGTCGTGAAGATGGCCGTGATCGAGTGCGGCGATGTGCTCGAGGTGTACGGTAGCGGCGGCCGCTGGCTGGTGCGCCCCGGACCCAAACCGGCCGGCAATGTTGCTCGGCAACAGCGTCCGAGTGATGGCCGGGTTCTCGCGCCGCTGCCCGCCAGCGTCCTCGGAATTCATGTGGACGTGGGCGACCGTGTCGCACGCGGTCAGCCGCTGGTCACGTTGAACGCGATGAAGATGGAGCTCGTGTGTGAGGCACCGGTGGCGGGCGTCGTGGAGGCCATCTCTTGCCGAATTGACGAGCTCGTCGCGGCCGATGACGTCCTGGTCAATCTGCGGATCGCCGACGTGGGAGTGCCCGGCTCTTGACCATCCCACCCGTTGTTTGCCCGCGCTCTTCGGCCTCCCCTATACTCCGAAGCCGCTGATGAGGATAGAGCTTGACGCCGGACGACCGGGCCGGACGCACAACGAGGAATGAGGAACAGATGAACTTCGAGCTCAGCGACGAACAGGTCCAGGTTCGCGAGATGGTGCGTGAGTTCGTCCAGCGTGACATCGCCCCGCACATCCAGGAATGGGATGCGAAAGGTGAGTTCCACCGGGAAGTGCTGGATAAGATGGGCGAGCTCGGCCTGCTCGGCCTGCCGATCCCCGAGGAGTACGGTGGTGCCGGCTTCGACTACGTGAGCTTGGCCCTTGCCTGTGACGAGCTGGAGTATGGCGACACGTTTCTGCGGGTCATCATGAGCGTCCACGTCGGGCTCAACAGCCTCGCCCTGCTCCAATGGGCGACCGAGGAGCAGAAGCAACGCTTCCTCGTGCCGCAGGCGACGGGTGAGAAGATCGCCACCTTCGGGCTGACCGAGCCAAACGCCGGGTCGGACGCCGGCTCGATCGAGACGACCGCGACCCGCGACGGTGATGACTATGTCCTGAACGGGTCGAAGATGTGGATCTCACTGGCCGACGTCGCGGATCACTTCCTCGTCTTCGCCAGTCTCGACCGCTCGCAAAAGCACAAGGCGCTGACGGCCTTTGTCGTCGAGCGGGGGATGGAGGGATTCACGACCGGCTCGATCAAGGGGAAGCTCGGCGTGCGGGCGGGAAACACGGGCGAGCTCGCCTTCAACAACGTGCGGGTGCCGGGCTCGCACCGAATCGGTGAGGAGGGCGAGGGCTTCAAGATCGCCATGAGCTGCATCGACCAGGGCCGGTTCACGGTCGCGGCCGGCGCGGTCGGATTGACCCGCGCCTGTCTGGATGCCAGCGTCAGGTACGCGAACCAACGCGAGACATTCGGAGTGCCGATTGGCAAGCACCAGTTGGTGCAGCAGATGATCGCCAAGATGGTCGCCGGCTATGAGACGTCGCGCCTGCTGACGATGCAGGCGGCCGAGCTGAAGAACCGGGGCATTCGTAACACCCGGGAGACGTCGCTGGCGAAATGGTATGCCTGTGATGTGGCGTTGAAATCCGCCGATGATGCGATCCAGGTGCACGGGTCGTACGGTTTCTCGAACGAGTATCCAGTTGAGCGGTTCTGGCGAAACGCCCGTGGCGCGGTCATCTACGAGGGCACACGGGAGATTCACACGCTGCTCCAGGCGGAGTACGCCCTCGGCTACCGCGACGACCGGCCGCTGCGCTGCCCGCAGCCGCCGGCTCCTGGATATGGTGTCGAGGACCGGGAGCTTGTCCACGCATAACCTGAGCATGGGGATGACGAAAGCGTGGCGATGGATGACGGCCGCGGTGGTGTACCATCCTGGTCGTTGATGCACGCGCGATGACGAAGCGTTATTAATGGT
>DASYWB010000079.1:0-1894 GCA_035936495.1 Thermomicrobiales bacterium | reverse complement strand
CCGCCGCGATATCCTGCCGGGCTCGCTCCATGGCTGTTGCCCGCTCGTCATGCGAGAACCCGGGCCAGTCCTCCCGCCCCGGAGCGACGACCTGTCCCAGCAGCTCGTCGAGATAGCGACCGGGCGCTGCATCAAGATCCTGTTGCCAGCGAGGGCGCATCCGTTCGAGCAGGAGCGCCCAGGCAAGCCCGGTCGCGTAGCCTCTTCGCCGTACCTGGCCCACGCCGAGCTGGTCCTCCGACAGGATGGTGAGCGACGTATTCGTCAGGAGCTTCCCCTCGACGTAGCTCGCCAGCCCCTCGAACCGCTCGGTCTCGCGCTCGTAGGCACGAGCTCCCTCCGGCAAGGTCTTGTACCGCTCGCGTCGGGTTTGGATCACGCGCGCCGCCCATGCTCGGGACTCACCGCCGTGCATTGCGGTAAGAGACCGCCGCAATGCCGTGACCTCCAGCCTTTGGAGAGCGGCCAACCGCGCATCATCGTGTGGATACATGAACAGCTCGGCTTCGTTGGCGCCCCAGTCAGGGTAGTGGGCTCGCTGAAAGACATGGAACGCTTCATGAACGATGAGAGCCGTGAGGGCATCACGTGATGGTGGATTGGCGTGGTCGAGCATGATCGCCGCCGTGCCAACGCCCTGGATCTCTACCGCGGTGTTGGCCGTGACCGCTGGATGCCGACCGGGCATCACACTGAGGTCGGATGTACCCGGAACACGGAGAAACGGCGGAGGCATGCCGGGGAAGCGCGCCAGGAGCGTTTGCTCGCCGTCGAACACGGCAACCGGGACCGAGGCGGGGGTGAAGCCCGGCCAGAGCTCATCCGCCCTGAGATGACCGACCGCAATCAGTGCCGCGTGGACCACCCTGTCCGATGGCCCCGCCAGGTCAACCATCCCGCCTCACCGGACTTTGCCGCGGGCGGCGATGTCCCAGACGTCGGCGAGGCGACCGTCACGGAGAATGAAGAGTTGGTCTTGGAGGTTGACTGCCGGGCAGACGTGATTCGGGATGATCTCGACGCGGGCGCCGACGTGGAACCCATCCTCGCCCTCGGGTAGCAGAACGACACCATGTTCCTCGCTGATGCGGGCGATCCGTGCGTTTGGATGGCCGACGATGTACCCGTGGCCGGGGTGGCTCTTACTCGGATCCATCGTCAGCGTCTTCGAGCCGGCATCAATCACCGCCCGATCAGGCGCGGGACGGCTGACGACCGTCGTGAGGATATGCAGCGCGCAGTCGTCGGGACCGATGCGCCCGTGGCGGAACGCGCTGTTGTCATTGAAGACGTAGGTGCCGGGACGCATCTCGGTCACGCCGGGCACGGTCGGCGTGAACTTGGCCGCCGACGTCGAGCCAACACTGACCTCCTTGATGTCGATACCCGCCGCGCGGATGGCTTCCGCGGTCGCCACGATCGCGCGTCCCGCCTCCAAGGCGACGGACTCGAGCTGGTCGGGCTCAGCCACGTTCGCCTGCCCTTCGTGCGTCATGATCCCGGTCACCCGTAGTCCTGGAATCCGCGCGAGATCCTTCGCGAGGCTGACGGCTTCCTCGCCGAAGCGAGCACCCGCTCGATCTTGACCGGTGTTCACCTCGACGTAGACATCCAAGATGCGGTCCTGGGCGGCCATTGCCTGGCCGAGCGCGCGACCGGCCTCACGGGAGTCGAGCGCGACGGTGATCCTGGCGCGCTCCATGAGCGCCATCAGCCGGGCGATTTTCGCCTCGCCAACCGTGGGGTAGGCGAGGAGAACATCGTCCGCCCCCGCCAGGCCGACCATGATCTCAGCTTCCCCCAGCTTGGCGCAGGTCAGGCCGACCGCTCCAGCAGCCAACTGGAGGCGCGCGATCTCGGGCGTCTTGTGGGTTTTGATGTGGGGACGTAGCCC
>DASYWB010000078.1:0-8075 GCA_035936495.1 Thermomicrobiales bacterium | reverse complement strand
CGATTGAAGCGGGAGACGGGATCTCCGCCGGAAGCCGCGAAGCGATGATTGACATCCTGAAGCGCCAAAAGTACAACACGATCATCCCCCTTCACCTACCGGAGGAGTCCGAAGTCGCCCACAAGACCGGATCGCTGCGCGGCATCCGCAACGACGTCGGCATCGTCTACGCGCCGACCGGCCCCTACGCCATCGCCTTGATGGCGAAACAGCTTACCGACGAAGTGGATGGCACCCGCCGCCTCGCCGAGCTCTCCCGGCTCGTCTGGCAAGCCTTCACGGGCATGCGACATCCGGATAGCACCGTCGTCACCGGACCCTAAGTCTGCGTGCCGACGGCGGTCAGCTAATAGAGTTTCGGCTCTTGACGGCCCGCTACTGGCCAGCCACAATGCCGCCCGCCATCGTCAGGTTTTCCGCGGTCGCCCGTTCATCTCCGTCGCGATAGGTGCCGTGCATGTGGACGAGAAGGAGGATACAGAAGGAGCAAGCAGGGTAACCGGTCAACGGGCAGCGGTCTTTCCGTGTCTCAACGATGAGAGGATCGATTCGCGCAGGAATGGAGGAATCCCCGATGACGCACCAATCGCCCGATCAGCAGACTGACAGCGTGGTGGGACGGCGCACGCTCTTCAAGGCAGCCGCGGCCATAGCGGGCTCGGCGGCGCTGGCTCCCCTTGCCGCTATGGCTCAAGAAGGGCGCGACTACGGCCCCGACGCACCTCCAGTCCACTATCCGGACCCGGATATCGTCGCGGTCACCCCGGCGTTCGACAAGTACATCCAGGGGAACTCGGCTATCCAGCGCCTATGGACAGGCGGACTCTGGCTGGAGGGGCCGGCATGGAACGGAGTCGGCCAGTTCCTTCTGTGGAGCGACATCCCGAACAACCTACAGATGCGCTGGCTGGAGGACGACGGCCATGTCAGCATCTTCCGCCAACCGTCCGGCTACAGTAACGGCAACACGTTCGACCAGGAGGGTCGCCAGATCTCGTGTCAGCACGGCGAGCGCCGCGTGGTGCGCTACGAGCACGACGGCTCGGTCACCGTGCTGGCCGACACCTTCCAGGGGCAGCCCTTCAACTCGCCGAATGATGTCGTCGTCCACCCTAACGGCAGCATCTGGTTCACTGACCCGCCCTATGGCACCCGGGGCGTCGGCGGATACGAGGGCAACTACGGAGAGCTCTTCCATCCCAACGCCGTCTACCGCATCGACCGTGCCGGAAGGGTCGATAGGGTCACCGACGAGCTTGTTGCGCCCAATGGCCTGTGCTTCTCCCCCGACTACACGAAGCTCTACATCGTTGATACTGGGGAGGGAGCGGGCGATATCAAGGTGTTCGACGTGGTTGATGAGGTGCGGCTGACGAATGGACGGCAGTTCACCGACATGATGATCGACGGGGAGCACGTCGGGCCGGATGGTGTCCGCGCCGACATCGACGGGAACATCTGGGCATCTGGCGGGTGGGTTGGTTACGGCTTTGACGGCGTGCATTGCTTCACGCCGGAGGGCGAGCGCATCGGGCACATCCGCCTGCCGGAAACGACCTCCAATCTCGTCTTCGGCGGTCCCAAGCGCAACCGGCTGATGATGACCGCGAGCCAGTCCATCTACGCGGTGTACGTCAACACCGTCGGGGCGTACATCACCTAGGTGGACAGCGTTGGCAAACGACAAGTTAGACGGCTGAGCCGCCGTTAGCCGCCATGACGGAGACGACGGGTCCAGTATTCGTGTCGTACGCGGCAGTTTGGTTGGAGTCGAACGTTCACTGTATTCAGGACCATCCCGGTTGTGCCGGCGCGGGTTTCGACGCTGGTCGGCGTGGGTGATACGCTCATCCAGGGAGGATCCAGGCGATTGCTGGTCAATCCCCAAGTGCAGGTCATCCAATGGAAGGAACCTAGGAGCGTACCGCAGTGGCTCCAGACAACGGTTCCGGGCCACCGTATGGAGCCATGCCTGGCGACGGCTGGTTCCATTCGCTCGATCTAAGCCTACATTGCACCAACCGGAGAACGTTCAATCCAAGAGGCAAAATAGGTGGGGCATGCCAATCAGGAACCACGATGTGCATCAAGAGAGCTCCAATCAGTGAGAGAGGTGCTTGCCTGAGACAGTTCCGGTTGTACCGTTTCAGTGTTCTCAATGATGCGCTAGCAGACGGACGATAGTGCCGCGGCGTACAGGGGAGGCGGCCATGTGGCCCCCGGTGGTGGCGCCCCGATCGGGAAAGATGCCGAACGTCCGGTGGTGGACGGTGATTGCGTCGCTCGCCGTGGCCGTACTGGGCGTCGCCTTCGTGGGCATCAGTGCTGATACGTCGGTCGTCTTTGGTCAGCTTGTCCCGCGTGAGACTGGTGAAACGAGTGGATCGCGGCCGAGCCTCGTCGTGACCGCCTACGGACGCGCCAGTGCATCGGCGGAGACCGCGGCGATCCAGCTCCTCATGATCGGAAACGACCGCGCCTATATCCCGCCGATCGAGTTCCGCTCGGCTCCCGAGCCGGTAGCCCCCGGAGAGGTTCCGGCCGCCGTGCCGATCATCGACGCGCTGGTCGCCATCGGCGTTCGCCGAGATGACGTTCGCGTGGCGCCAGATCCAATGATTGGCGGTTCAGCCTCCTTCGATCGCACAACCGTGGTCCCGTTCCGGCTTGACCTGATGGTACGGGCGCCGACGGTCGAGCAGATCGGCTTCCTGATCGCAGCGGTAAATGACGCCGGTCACGCGGAGGGTCTTCTGCTGGGCAGCGTCGGCGTTCGCTACCAGATCAAGGACTGCCTCGCGCTGCAGCAGGAAGCCCGCCGGCTGGCCATGGCCAACGGAGAGGAGCGAGCAATCCAGCAAGCCGAGGCTGCGGAGGTGGATCTGGCAACGCTCACGGCCGTGGAGGATCTGGGTTCACCGGCCGGGGCGGCGTGCGACGCGGCTCAGATGCGGAATGAGACACGTCAGTCGTGGAATCGGGGCGGAGGTATCACCCTGCCAGCATTCGACCCAACATCGCCCGCGGAAGCAGAGGTCGAGGTGAAGCTCATGCTCACCTATGAGATTCGCCGCCGCTGATGCCGGATGCTATGCTGTCCTCGCTCCTGTCTGCCTGTTGGACGGCGGAGGTGACATAGGGCTGGCAACTGCTTGGACATGAGCCGAGTGGAGTCACCGGCGTTTGTCGGGCTGCCGTGGTCTTGATCGCCGTCATGATCGTCACGGTCACGCTCACCGCGGCCGCGCCGTGGCATCGCAAGGGACGATCGTCTTTCCCGTCGCCTCTATCGTCGGGGCTGTACTGACCATGGTCTTTGGCTGCCCAGCGATCCGCCGGACGATCTGGCCTAACTTCGCCTCCAACGCCCTGGATGTGGCAGCTATCGCAATGGTCGGCGCCTGGCTTTCACGATGCTGAGGCGGTGACGCTGTCGGTGCGATTGGTGTTGGACGTGGATCAGCGGCTGATCCAGGTCATGGTTGGGGTTCTTGCCATACCGCTGACTTGCGCCCTCGCCAACGCGATTACGCGCTGCAACAGGGTTGGCATCGACGACGTCCCACCACGTCCACTCGCTTTCGCCTCGCGCGAGGGCCAAACCGACGCTCAGGTTTGGGAGAGCGAGGACGAAAAGCGCGGCACTGGTTCGTCTCGGAATAGGACGGCCTGGCCTCCGGTGCCGGCGGGCAATGGGGGTCGCCTGTCAGCCACGGGAGCGAAGCAGTGCTTGCACCTTCCGCATGCCGGCGGCGGCCATCTTCCCGCTCGCCTTGGCTCCCCGCGCCACGAGCCAGCGGATCGTCGCCCGCACGGCGTCCATATCGGCATCGAGCTCTGCCTTGGTCAATCCGGCGCGATCCAGATGCTCGGCCGCGACTTCCGGCGGTGAGGCATTGACCGCGTGCTGCACGGCCGTCATCACGACAAACAGATCGTCGAGCTGCCCCGCCACGGGAATGATCCCCGGCACGAGATCAATCGGCGAGAAGGCGTAGGCACCGCCCGCCGCCAAGGCCACCTTCGCCCGCCTTGGCACCCGATTGTCCCGGGCCAGTCCCGCCGATAGGCGCGCGTATCGGGGCATCCGCTTAAGTGCCGCCCAGAACTCGGGCAAGGGCGTACCCTCTGCCGGAGCCTGCTCAGCATCGTCACCTTCCGAATGAGCGCGCTGATCTTGATCGTATGTCTCACTCGCCACGTCTTTCAGAGGGGTGGAAGCACTGGCATCGATGGGTTGCAACCCACGCTCGGGTTCGTGGGTGTCGATTGAATCGTTCGTTCCATCCTGCCGCTCCATCGTCAATCCTCCAATGTAGAAGCTGGTTGATCGCTTCGGTATGTTGCCGTTCTGCCTCGGTCCAAGCCCGCGATGACCAGCGTAGCATTTAGGCCGACCGGCCCACATATCGAAGCGGCCCGGCGGTACCAACCCGCCGGGCCGCTCTCTTCGACATGCCTCATCCTATCCGCCCACTCTCCGGCCTGGCCGCGACACCGGTCTCTTCCATTATGTCGCCTCGACGGAACCGCTGCCTAGAGTGCCTGTCCCAGCCGCTTGTCCTCCGGAACCGTCTTGGTCATGAGCGCCGCCCCAATCTCCAAAAGGCCGAAGACCACGTGGGGCACCGAGACCTCGTCGGCGAACCCGAAGAGCCAGGGCGAGACAGCCAGCAAGACACCACCCCCCAGATCGAGCATCAAGTGGACGGACATGGGTATCTGCCGCAGCACACCTAACTCGTAGTCGGTTAGGAGGCTGTAGGCAATCACGCCCGCACCAAGAATCACGGGCAGCCAAGTGCCTGCTCCCGCGTCACTGAAGTCGAAAAGCCACGGCGCCAGGATAAGCAGCGCGCCCAGCAGGTAGTCCAAGATTCCGTGAATCCGCGTTGGAATGAATCGCATTGCCGCACCTCCGTATCGAGAACGAGGCCCGGCAACCAACTCAGCGCCGGCCACCTTCGGGTCAACGCACGGTCCGTGCCTCTCCTGATGCCAGATAGGCTGGTACGACTGGACGCCCGCGGCAAGCACCCCACCACCTGGGTCAAACCGACGCCCCCGCGTAATGGCGGACGCCTCGTGTCCAGAAGCAGCGTGAGGCTATTAGCATGATGCCTGCCAGGACGGCGGTGCCGCCGAAGACCCGCCAATCGAGTCGCCCGACGAGGCTGCTCGCCGGGACCGTGATCGCGAAGGCGATCGGCACGAGGAACCTCAGCGTCGCCCGCAGCCAGGGCGGATAGAGGCCGACCGGCCACATGCTTCACCCATGATCTGGCGAGAAGAGTGAGGGCGGAATAGCCCGTCGAGGGGCTACTCCGCCCTCTGAGAGCGGCAAGTTCTTCGGCTACCCGCTACTGACTGACTACTGACTCTTCTCACCCCCGGTCAGGGCGCCGCTGTCGCTCGTCGAGCGAATCTTGATCTGCCGCGGCCGAGCACGCTCGGCCTTCGGAAGGCGTAGCCGGAGGATGCCGTTTTCCACGGTCGCGTCGGCCTTGGCGGGATCGACTTCAACCGGCAAGGTTACCGACCGCTGGAATGTCCCAGCGCCGAACTCATGCAGATACCATGTCGCCCCGCGCGCTTCCTCTGATCCAGCCACGTTCGGCAACTGGCCTCCAATCGTGACGGTGCCCTGGTTGACACTGATCTCGACGTCATCGGGCCCAAGTCCCGGGATCGCGGCGTAGATGGAGACCTCATCGGCGGTGGCGTAGACATCGAGTGGCAATGCCACGCGGTTGCCGTTTGACGTCCCACCGGACCAGAGACCCTGGAAAGGACCACCGACGAAGCTGTCGGCCAAGAGACGGTCCATTGCATCTCGCAGACTCACAAACTCCGCACCCGTCGTCGCAACCGGTGATCGATTAACCATCGCACAACCTCCTTATGATGACTGCCGGCGGCCCCTCAAACACCTCATGGGGTCGCCCTTCGTTGACTACTCATATGATACAAAAAGCATCCTAACATGTCAAGAGACATGAGTCGTATTGAGAAGGTACGACGGCCAGAGGGATGGCCTCGCCAGCCGCTCATCGGCGACACTGGAACATGACCGCCGTTGCACAGGGATCAATTCAGAGTCCAATCACCAATCACCAGCGAGACCATGCATCACACCGGTGCCGAGCAGCGTTTCGGGCGGATTATCGATCATGTCTCCCGCGCTCACCGCCGAATCCGCGTCGAGGAACGCAGGAACGCCTTCGTCGCCCATGCCACCCCTCCCGTCTAGCAGCCTGGCCGCCTCCGCCGCCTCCACCACTGCCTCCACGTCCGCGGGCGTCGTCTCGGCCGCCTCGAACCAGAAGTGCCAGAGGGCGTCCAGGTCCTCGCCGCTGGCGTGCTCGAAGGCCGCGAGCAGATCGGACGGCTCGGCGATTCGTTGGGCGAACGTCCTGGCGTAGCTTTCCAGGGCGGCGAGAAAGGCCTCGTCACCGATCTCTTGGCGGATCGCAATGAAACCGAGTGCCGCCTTGCCGTACCAGATCGCGCCACGTCCGTGCTGTCCCTCGGCAATCGGCACGTCGACCACTTGGTCGCCGCTCCGGTCGAGGAGGTCGAGATATGGCCCGGCGATCTGCGTTTGGAGCGCCGCCGCAGCCGCTTCCTCACCGGCACGCTCCTCAAGAAATATGATCGTCGACGCGTTCGTGATTCCCTCGGTCATGAAGGTGTGGTCGTTTGAGTTGACCCCGACGATGCCACCCCACCATTGGTGCCCGACCTCGTGCGCGACCGTGAATGCCAACGCGTCAGGTCCCCCCGATCGGCTGAGATCGAACTCCGCTAGGTCCAGGAAGATGATCCCGGCCCACGAGACCCCAGCCGCCCCCGCGAGCGGCGTCGCGACCACGTCCAATTCACGGTAGGGGTAGGCACCCAGAAGATCGCCGTAGACGATGAGCGCCGCGGCGGCAGTCTCATATACAATCTCAGCCGCCAGCTCCATCTCCGCGCCGGCGTAGACGTTGAGCTCGGTGCCCGTGATGTCGCCCTGGGCGACGAGTTCACCAGCATTGGCGACGAGGCTGAACTCACGCGCCGGCCCGGCGATCCAGTGGTGCAACTCGTCGTCATCTCTCGACACCGCGCTGCCCGAGGAAACCATTTCCCACTCCGGTGGCGCGTCCAGCGTGACGTCATAGAGCGCCGCATCACCGAATGTTGGATCGCCAAACGATGTTGGCGGGTCGAGCCGCCAGCCGGTCTCCGGCTCATACCCCGCCAGGATCGGATACCAGTCCGCCAGCACCCATGTGCCACTGACGCTGTCCCGGTTAAGGATCCCGTAGCTCCCCTCCGTATCGGCCGGCACGGCGGTCTCGAACGCCATCGTGATCTCGACCTCCTCACCGGCCGTCAGCGCCTCCGTGAGTGGTACCCGGAGCACGGTCGGATCACCGTCTTGCACGGGAATTGCGACCTCCTGTCCGTCTACCGTCACATCCCAAACAGTCAGGTCGCCTTCTCCATAGTAGTCAGCATTCGGGAAAAGACGGAAGAAGACATCATCCAGGGCCTCCAGGGTCGCGTTGGTGAAGATGATCGTCTGCTCGCCCAGAATTGCGCCCGTCGCGGCGTCGATCTCCGCCTCGATGGCGTACTGGCTGATGTCCTCGCTCGTCCGCGCGATGATCTCTCCCCGTCGGTCGGGGAGGACATCGCGATAGGGGTGTGACGGCGCTGGCTCCGACGCGACGGTCCCGAGTTGACCGGCACACGCTAACGCGACAAGAGCGATTAGCAGGGCGCGCGGCATGGATGATCGGCGAATGGGCATACTAGCTAACTCCTGCTCCGACACCCACGCCCAGCGCCGCCAACACCGATTCGGCGGCGGTCTCGCCGGAGCGGATGCAATCGGGGATGCCAACCCCACGATACGCGTTACCGGCGAGAGCAAGCGTTGGGTGGGCGGCGAGGCGGGTTTCGGCGATGGCGACACGATCGAGATGACCGAGGGTGTATTGCGGCATCCCTCGCGGCCAGCGGAAGACCCGGGCGATCACCGGGTCGGCGGTGAGGCCGAGGACGTGGCGGAACTCATCGCGGGCAAT
>DASYWB010000077.1:0-1762 GCA_035936495.1 Thermomicrobiales bacterium | reverse complement strand
GCTCCTACGTAGTCTAAGTCACCGTTAACCATCAAAGGGCCGGTAAAACCGGACTTTGGTACGGTTAAGCAAGGAGCTTCCCCTCCCACGAGAACCATGCCGCCCATAGCAGAGCGCCAGGGGACGGTCCCTGGCGCTCATCCCCCTCCTCATCGTGATGCCTCGGACTACCGCGCGTACACCTCAACCTCGTTTCAGACCCCCAAGGACCGGGTCCGTATTTAGACCGGCGAAAAGGTTCGCAGCCGGTGCTCAGCGCTGCCAGTCACGGTCGAATGTTAGCCGACCCTCGCCAGCCAAATCGTCGATCAGCTCGTGGGAGAAGCGATCGCCAAGCTCCATCGCTTCCGCTTCGGTCAAATCCCGATTCTGGGTACCGAGGCGGTCTTCTAGGCTCCGAAGCCGGCTGAGGACGGAGGCGCGCCGGTTCTGCTCACGCAACGTCTGGACCTCCTCATAGGCGGCGTAGGACATGATGACGGCCGTTGGCCTGCCGTGATGCTCGACGATCACCTCATCTCCGTGCTCGTTGACGTAGCCCAAGAGGGACCTCCAATGCTGCTTGGCCTCGTTCGACGAGACGGCTTTCGGCATCGCGGCATCTCCTCGACAGTACGTAAGAGGAACGATCGGACGGTACAGATCGAGCGTCTTCTTGTCCACCACACCATCCGGTCTTTCGTCCGTCAAGAAGGATGTGGCGCCCTAATGAGAAAGCGCCGAGCGAATAGCTCACCCGGCGCTTTCCCTTCCTGCTAGTGCAAGTGCGGAGTCTACGCGGCGTATACTTCGACCTCGTTCAGGCCGCCGAGGACCGGGTCTCCGTTCGGATTCGAGAAGAGGAAGCGGACGTAGCGCGTGCTCGCGCCGACGAACTGCTCCTGCCATTCGCTATCCGGCGCGTTCTCCCGGACAGTCACCGTCTGCCAGGTCTCACCATCCAGCGAGACTTGAACTTCGTACAAGTCAGCGAATTCGGTCTCGGCGAACGACCAGCGAACTGTGCCGATTGGCGTGGTTTCACCGAGATCAAGCTCAAGGAAGACCTCGTCCGATTCCGTTCCAGATGCCGCAACGGCCGGCGTCCCATCCCCGGGCACGGCCTCGCTGAGCGGTGTCAGCGCGTCCGCGTACCAAGCGGTGTTCGGATCCCCGTCCGTCACATAGCGGGCAAGCTCGGAACCCGCGTTGTCCGATGCCATCGCTAGGTACGGCGGCAGCGTCGGGGTCGCCGTTGGTGGCAATGGCGTCTCCGTCGGCAGGGGTTCCTCGGTCGCCGTAGGCGGCACCGGGGTCTCGGTCGGCAGCACGGGCGTCGCCGTGGGTGGTAGGGCCGTTGCCGTCGGCGGGATCGGCGTCGCGGTCGGCGGTGGGACAGTCGCGGTCGGCGGTGGGACAGTCGCGGTGGCGGCAACTTCCGTCGCCGTCGGCTCAGAGGCCGCTACCACTTCCACCGACACGGTGGCTGTCGGTGTCGCCGCACCCCGGATGACCCGGCTACCGCCGTCTGCTCCTCCAGTACCGTCCCCGGCAGCACTCGACCCCGCCACGCTGCCCCGGATCGTCCGGGAGCCGCCTGGCGTCGCGGTTGGGTAGCTCGGGCTCGGCCCGGTACTAGGCGGCTGGGTCGGCGCGGTGCCATCGCCACCCCGGATCGTACGGCCGCCGGAGGTCGACGTCGCGGTAGGTGGCGCAATCGTGGTCGGCTGCGGCGTCACGCCGGGCCGCGGTGTCGCCGTGGCGCTATCACCCCCACCTCGGA
>DASYWB010000076.1:0-3699 GCA_035936495.1 Thermomicrobiales bacterium | reverse complement strand
CGCGACGCCGGAAGGGTGAACGGGCCGTCGGAGAACGCAATCACGCCATCGCGCTCGGTCTGGGCAACAACCAGATCACCGGTCCATTGTCCATCTGCGTCGATGGCAATCTCTCCCGAGAGAATGGAATAGCCGATGAAGCTTGAGTCCTCCGCTGACTGATCGGAAATAAGTCGGTAAGTCGTGAAGACGGCTGTAGAGTCGCCCGTCACCTCCCATGTTCCCTGCCCCGTTGTACCGTCCGCCTCGGCGAAGAGAACGGTGCCATCCGCGGAGAACGTCAGCAGGCGGCCACCCTCTTCGCCCAGATCGAGCAGCCACGCGCCAACCACCGGATGCTCGGATGTGGCCGTGGCATCTGCCCGCGCAACCGCCCCGGAACCAAGAGGTCGCGTGGCGACCAGTCCGATGAGAAACACGGCGAGAATCGGAAAGACGATCGAGAAACGTCGCATCAGAACAACTCCTTCTTTCAATGGGGTATCGCATCGCTCCTCCGGTGAGGAGTGGCCGCCCTCGGCGACGTCTCTACAGTAGGCGGGTCGTTATCCCACCGTCTTGGGACCGGTGTCCCGATGGGCCGGGATAGTTGTCCCGAATCCCCGCCTGCGAAGCAACACGGGACTTAGGAAGAAGGGCATTGGCAACGTCAAGAGGTAGTTCGTGATCCCGAGCGCCGTAGCATGTTCACGATAGATTTCCGCGTGCTGGGCCAGGGGCGCACCGACCGGCACCACCTTCTCAGGATAAGGACCGCGGTGAAAAACGCGAATGCCGCCAACTGGAGCATCATGAAGACGTCCCCGCTGGCAAGCGCCGGCCGCTCCCATCGAGATGGCTGCTCGTGCGAGGAAGTCAGGATTCGGACGCTGTGAGCAGCACGCTCAGCAGGTACGGGCTGCCCGAACGGTCAAGCGCCTCGTTGAGACTCACGTCAAGCTCGGCGCTCGTCCGCACGATGGTATCCGCCGGCAGGGATTCATGCATCTCGCTCGGCTGGTGGAGAACGACGACAATCGGATCAAGGCCGAGCGCGCTCGCGGTGGCAAGCTCGGCGCCCGTCATTGGGAACGCGCTCGCTTCGATCAGCACGATCGGGCGCAGTTCCGGCTCGGCAAGTTGCACGCCGATGCTGGCCGGAATCGCGAAGCCTCGCGCTCCATACGATGCCGGCGACATGAATTCGCTGCAGAGCCGGATTGGGAGGTCGGCCGCCGCGAAGAGCGATTCGCCAGGGTCCGCGATGACGACCATTTCGTCCGTCAAGAACGAGGCTAATCGCGCGAAGAGCCGATCCCGTGTCAATGGGCCATCAGACAGAGTGTCCACCGTGGGCTCGCCGTCTCGCGGGGTCATCGGTTCGCGTCGACGCAGATCGCGAGCGGCGAGGCCGGTGATGAAATCGGCGAGTCGCACCTTTCCGTAGGTGTGATAGCCAATCGCCAGCCGGTCGCCGCGGGCGTCGATCGAATGGACAGGGTCAAGCCGGGGTACCATCCCGCCGGGATTGAGATCGGTCGGGCGAGCGCCGATCAGCAGGACCGCATCGCTCGATTCGACGGCATCCCGCACGGCCGGGCGGCTCCCGGCTCCGGCATAGACGCCGAGGAACCCGGGCACCTCCTCACCAATGACCGACTTCCCGAGCAACGTGACCGCCGCTGGGATGCCGGCGTTGGCGAGCAGGCGCAGGACAGGATCCTGTAGGCCGAAGCGCTGGACCTCAACGCCCAACACCATCACGGGCCGCTCGGCAGCGTCGAGCATCGCCGTGGCATCGTTCAGCGCGGCCTCCAGAGCGCGAGGGTCACTCTGCGTGACGGCAGCCCGCGGCGCGGGGCCGGGGTGGCCGGCAGCGTCCAGGACGTCACGAGGAATCTCGAGATACCCAGGATGCGTTTCCCGTTGCATGACAGCCAGCACACGCTCGATCTCGCGG
This sequence comes from Thermomicrobiales bacterium, assembly GCA_035936495.1. GTDB lineage: Bacteria > Chloroflexota > Chloroflexia > Thermomicrobiales > UBA6265 > DASYWB01. The sequence goes on along the minus strand of DASYWB010000076.1, from coordinate 1,760 downwards.
AAGGCAACGTCCGGATCATCGAGAGCCGCCCGTGCAGCGGTCAAGGGAGCGAAGACCTGTCGCTGCGGACTGGCATCATGCCGGCCATCGAGCAGCGGATGCAACTCCGGCTCCGCCAAGCCTGGGGCACCGCCAATGACGAGCACGGGAGAGCGTTCGGCGTACGCTTGCGCTATCGGGTTGACGAGTTGCAGCGCACCCACTCCATATCCGCCAATAGCCACGCCAAGCCCTCGCATCCGGGCATAGGCATCGGCCATGAAGCCGGCGGACTGCCCATCGATGGGCCTGACGACGGTCAAGCCGGCTGCGTCGCAGCGCACGATCAGCTCACCGACGAACGGCCCAGGCACGGCGAAGACATGGCGCACGCCTAGGTCGTACAGGCGCTCTGTCAGGTACTCGCCGATGGTCAGCTGTTCAGGCATCATTTCTTTCAACCTTCCCACGGCACGTTGAATCTATTCAGCGGTCACATGCTTGTTGGAGATGATCGTATCCGGAGTCACGCGCACGAGAAGCTCACCTTCGGCGCTGTTGCGTGTGCCAAAGTCGCCGGCCTTGTCCGTGCCCATGTAGCGAGCAGCGATCGCGGTTGCGCACCGGCGGAGATCGGCAGAATCGGTCGAGATCCTGACCGCGCCTTCGATCACAACAAACGCATAAGGGGGCCGCTCATCATCGACAGAGATCGCGACGTGAGGATCGCGCTGGAGATGCTTTCCCTTAGCCGAAGCATGCCGGGTGATGAAGATCAGATCGTTGCCATCGAGCACGAACCAAACCGGAGCCACATGGGGACGCCCATCCTGACGTGTCGTGGCGACCTTCATCGTCCGCGTCCCAGCCTGGAGGAAATGGTGCCGCTCGGCATGGCTCATTGCGGACATGTAATGCCTCTCGGACGACTCGTGCGTTTGGCACGGCAACGAGCGGGATGCTCTGGCTTCTGGCCGGCAAGCGGCGCGGACTGGCCAAGCTCCTGCGTAGCATACCGGACCCGTGAGCCAGGCGAGGCGCTACCGCTAGCGAGGTGACATCTCTCGGGCTGATGCTGAGTGAAACGCGGGGCCAAGAGGCATGCTTTCGCACCGCTGCCTTCTTCAAACCGCCGATGCCCCGTCTGGAAGGTGCCCGGATATGGCACCGACGAGTCGAAGCAAGGGCGACTACGCTAGCATTAACATTGTGGTCACGGAGAATTCCTTAAATACCGGGGCGAGGGGGACGCCGGGACCACAGTTTACGTTGATTCAGAAGCTGATGCTGTCCAAGCGAGTGCGCTCCTGAAGCGGTCACTAGGGCTCCGGGATAAGGATCTTGCCTGGGTCACCTCCAACCTGATCAGTGCCACTCACGGGGCCTCCTGAAGGACAGGTCACTTCCAAATTCTCATCCCGGTCTCACTCATACTGGTCGTGCTCTACTGGACGCACCATCATGGAGAAGCACCATGGCGATTGGGTGCAGCTTCTCGTCCAGACACGCTCAGTTCCATGAAAACCTTGTGATAACCATGTGACGCAGGCCGATTCTTCAGTACAACCGAGGGCTGCCATGACTCCCGGAACGCGGGTCTTCGAGCTTCCACCAGAGCGATTTTCGCTCGCCGCACCCATCTTCGCCGGGGCGACGTTTGACGCGTCCTACATGGATGCGGTGTTCGAGGGCAAGAGCGAAGGGCGTATCTTCATTGATGATCCAGAGCGGCCAGGGGCGGCGCTGCTCTGCCGGACTTACGATTATTTCGTCGCGGGCGA
>DASYWB010000075.1:0-28349 GCA_035936495.1 Thermomicrobiales bacterium | reverse complement strand
TTCCGTGAGATTTTCCGCCGTCAATGCGCGGACTTTGACGTCCCATTCGACCAAGAGGGGTTGGTCTCCCTCCTGCGCGAATACTATGTCAAACCCAAACGCGAGCTGCGTTCGGTACACCCTCGGGATATTCTCCGGCTCCTCTCAGGCATCGCTCGATACACGGGAACTCCCCCGCGCTTGACACACGACCTGATTGACCGGGCCTGCCACGCGTATTTCGTGGAATTCTGATCCTCTTCCCAACGACTCCATGGAACTTGGATGACGACGTGCCTCACCCTCATTCGGAACGAGGCGTGTCCCGATCCGGCTCGATCGCATGCCAGACGCGCAGGCTTTGCAGATCGCGCTCGGCCAAATACTGGAGATAGCTTGTGGCGAACCGCTCGAGCTCGGTAGCGAGTGCGCCCGACACGTTGAGGCGAGCCGCCACGGCGAGGCCGTGACGGTCGAGGGTGCGCAAGTACTTTTGAGCATTCACGGAAACCAGAACGCCGTATTGCTCACGATCCCTGCAGGTGGCGCAGGCGAACCCACCCCGTGCGGCGCTGAACGGATTCGCGACCGGCTCGAGAGCTCGCTCACAGACGACACAATTATAGATCTCCGGGCGAAATCCAAGCGCCGCGAGGAGCGCGAACTCAAAGTGCCGCGTCACCGCGAACGGGTCCACACCGTCGCTCAACAACCGGAGGGAACCGGACAGCAGGTCGTAGGCGTTCTCCTGCTCCTGCCGGTCCTCTGTCAACCGGAGAAGAACCTCCGCGATATGGGAGGCGTGGCCGAATGCCGCCAGATCGGAGCGAAGCGAGAGGTGAGGATCGAGCGTTTCGGCTGCGGTCACGACATCAAGATCCCGCCCGCGCGCGAGCATGAGATGGGATCGATTGAAATACTCCAGATGCGGACCGAGCCGGCTGGAAGGACGCCTCACACCCTTGGCGATCACCCGGATCTTCCCGTGCCGTGGGGTGAAGATCGTGAAGATGCGGTCGGCCTCGCCGAGGGACATCCGGGACAGGATGATGCCGTCCGTTCGATACAAGCGCTCTCTCAGCGACCGGGCGGGTAAGGCCTCCGATGAGCGCGTTCTTGCTTCTTCTTGCGACATACCGTATTCCATGATGGTTCCGTCACCGTCACCGCGTTAGAGCATCTATGCCGCGGCCAGTGGCGTAAAATTGTCAAACCGTTGACCACGATGCTATGGTGCGGTCATGCCGACTGATGTATCACTTGCCGCCGCCTTTATCGCGGGCATCTTCTCGTTCACATCCCCGTGCTGTTTGCCGCTGGTGCCCATTTTTCTCGCTCGACTCGCGGGCGTCTCGTTGGGTCAGCGGGGCCCGCGGGTGCGCTGGGTGATGCTCTCCAATGCCCTGGCCTACACCGTGGGCTTCTCGCTCGTCTTTGTCTTGCTTGGCGTTGCGTTTGGGGCGGCGGGAGCGTTCGTATCAACGGCAACATTCGTCGCCAGCAATCGAATATGGCTCGTGCGCGCGGGTGGCGCGCTGCTCATTCTGCTGGGTCTTCATCAACTCGGTGTGGTGCGCATCCCTTGGCTCGATCGCGAGCGGCGCATGGACATGGCGCAGTCGCCAGTCGGCACCGTCGGGTCCTCGTTCCTCATCGGCGTTACGTTTGGAGCGGGCTGGTCGCCCTGCGTCGGTCCCATTCTGGGAATTATCTTGACCATGGCCATGAGTCAGGGCGACATCTCACGGGCGACACTCCTCCTCTCTACCTATAGCGTTGGTCTTAGTATCCCATTTCTGGCCGCCGCGGTCGCCTTGGGGTCGGCACCCGCCGCGATACGCCGCCTGAACCGGCGCATGCAGGCGATTGCGACGCTCGGTGGAGCCATGATGCTGGGCGTGGGAGCGATCATGCTGCTGGGAATCTACGAACAGCTCTTCGTGGAACTCGTCCGCATCGCCCCATGGACACCGTGGGAGCCAAACGTATGAGCACCGAGCCCCGCCCGGTTTCCAACATCCGAGGTCAAGGGGTGTCCATGCCCTCGAACAACCAGCCTGCTCGACCGGCGGACCCCACCAGCAAGCGCGGTTGGAGCGAGATCGCCATCGACCGGGTATGGCGATTCTTCTGCTCCGTTCGCGCCGCCATTTGGGAGATCGCGTTTCTCGCCCTGCTCGTGTTGATCGGCACACTGCGAGGCAGCTCGGTACCCCGGCTCATCGCTGACCGCGCACCAATCACCGAGCCCTTGGTTGCCCGGTGGTACTCCTGGGATGTCTTCCATTCCTTCCTCTTTATGGCGGTGCTCGCGTTGTTATCGGTCGCGATCGCGATTGGCGGGATGATCAATCGGGCGCCGGGAATCTGGAATGCGATCGCCCACCCGACCGTCGCGACGAGCCATGGATTCCTCCACTCCGCCCGGCCAGCGGCTGAGCTCAAGGCGTCAGTTCCCGTCTCAGAGATCGTGCAGGGACTCACGACTGCGCTCAAGGAGCGTCGCTATCGCGTCCTGACCGAGAGCCGAGGCGACGAAGTTCACCTGTACGCGGATCGGAATCGGTTTTCCAAGCTCGGCACGTTCCCATTCCACATGGCGCTAATCTTGATCTTGCTCGGAGGTATCGTCGGCGCGCGGTTCGGCTTCCGGGAGACCGAGTTCATCGTGCCGGAAGGGGAAGCCCGCCCGGTCCTCAACGGCACGGATCTGAGCATTCGCCTCGATCGCTTCGAAGATAGGTACACCGAGGACGGATCTCCGGCCGAGTACACGAGCCACCTGACCGTCCTCGATGATGGTAAAGCGGTCGCGCAAGAGGCGATCACCGTCAACCACCCGTTGACCTACAACGACGTCGTGGTCTACCAGGCCAGTTTCGGCCAGGCGGTGCAGCTGAGGGTCACGGACCCTGGCGGCAACCTCATCTACGACGGTGCCGTCGAGCTCGGCCTGTACCGTGCCAGCGAGAACCCGGACGCACCCGCCGGCGTCCTGTCATTGCCCGACGCCGGGGTGACGCTCTCGATCATCGCGCCGGACGAGGCGCCGCTCAATCAGCCAGAATCCGACCTTCTTAGGCTGGCGGACCAGCAGATCTACGTGAAGGCCAGATATAACGATATCGTCGCTGGTGAACAATCGCCGGACGCCGTCCTCAACGCGCGTCAGACAGCGGACCTCGGGCGGATCCAAGTGGAGTTCGTGCGCGAGACGCGCTTCACGCTGCTGCAAGTCGCTCGGAATCCCGGCATTCCGATCTTCGTCATCGCGTCGATCCTCTTGGTCGGTGGTCTGGCGATCACCTTCTACTTCCCGCACCGGCGGCTGCGAGGGATCATTCAGCCGGGCGGCGGTGGATCGTCGAGCGTCGCCCGCCTCGCTCCGGTTGCAAAACGGGATTGGAGTGGCCAGAAGGACTTTCGTCGCCTGCTGCGAGAATTGTCGACGCGACTTCCATACGCCTCAGTCTCCGTCAGCGAGGCCTCCGAGTCCGGCCATGGCGGTGGATCGCCTATCCCGCCAACGGGCTCCTTGGCGAGACCCGACAGCCGCTAGTGTGCATGGGAGGCGCTCCCTACATGTTCACTTTCACTCCGGCAGGGGCGCACGACCGGCTCGCCAGCTGAAACCTTGGTCCTATACTTGGGCAAGTACGCGCGTCGGTCCTTCGCACGGGAGATTGGCCATATGGAAGCCCTCGTCAAGCTCTCCTTCTACAGCTTCACCGCGACCACGATCGCCATCGCGGGAGCGTCGCTCTGCTACATCGCGCTCGCTGTCGGCAGGGTTCGCTTCCGGATGGCCACGATGCGGATGTCGGATGGCTCCACGGTCGCGCGTCCAACGAGCGAGCTCACCCGTACGCCCGATTCGCTCGGGAGCTTCGCGACGATGCTGGCCTGGTTTGGGCTTGTCTTTCAAGCGCTCGCGATCCTGTTTCGCGTCCTCGCGTCCGGCAGTGCCCCATCGAACATGTACGAGTTCTCGCTCGTTTTTGTCTTCGCGATCACGTTGATCTACCTGCTGTTCGAGCGGGCATATGGCATCAAGCAGCTTGGCGCTATCGTGATGCCCATCGCGCTGGGGATGGCGCTTTATGTCTGGTTGCTGCCGGTGGAGATGCGGGAAGTCAACCCACTCATCCCAGCGCTGCAAAATCAGCCTCTCATGACCGCGCATGTCTCGCTCGCGATCTTCGCCTATGCCGCCTTCGCCGTCTCATTCGCGGCCGCCGTTTTCTTCCTCATCGCCCAGCGCTGGCGCGTCTCGTGGCTGCCGAGTGCCGAGATGCTCGACGACATCGCGTACCGTGCCGTGACCATCGGGTTCCCGATGATGGCTCTTGTCTTAATCCTCGGTTCGGTCTGGGCCTACCAGGCCTGGGGCGCCTACTGGTCGTGGGACCCGAAAGAGACATCCGCGCTCTTCCTCTGGCTCGTCTACGGCGTTTACCTCCACACCCGCTCACTCCGAGGCTGGCGCGGTACCCGCAGTGCGGTCATCTTGATCTTGGGATTCGCCGCTGTCATCTTCACCTATTACGGCAACTACTTCTTCGGCGGGCTCCACGCTTACGGAGGTGTCTAGCCGAATGAACGATCCGCATCCAACAGCGGCTTCCATGCCCACGAGTGATCCACTCCCGAGATCAGTGACAGGTCTTCCGAAAAGACAGGTCTTCGTCGCGTTGGCCCTTGCCATTGCGATCGTGATGGGCGCGTGGATCGTCGGTGGTCAGGCGGGTCTTGACCAGATTGGCCGCGGCGGCATCAATCGCCAGTACATGCCGAGAGTGGGTGAAGTCGCCCCAGAACTCTTGATGATCGGCCCTGAGGGAACGCCTGTTCGCCTCAGTGATTTCCGCGGACAGGCCGTCTGGCTCAACTTCTGGGGTTCCTGGTGCCCACCGTGCCGGGCCGAGCTGCCCGATATTCAGGCGGCGTACGCCGAACTGTCACCGCGAGGCGTCGTGTTAATCGCTCTCTCGATTGATCAGACCCGCGCGTCCGCGTCCGAGTACGCACGAGCGAACGGGGCGACGTTCCCCGTCTATAACGTGCCCTACCGTGCGCTAATCGCGGAGGATTACGATCTTCGCAACGTGCCAACGCACATGTTCATTGACGAAACCGGCGTCATCCGCGCCATGGTCGCCGGCTCACTCAGCGAAGGGGCGGCGGTCGCGCACAGCGAGGCCCTGTTGGCGGGAGACGCGAGCGTATCCGATATCACCGAGGGGAACTAATCCGCTTACGCGCCAGTTCGACGAGGTTCCGCAAGGTTTGAGCACGGTCGCGCAGCGTGTCCCAATCCCTAACTTGCGTGGTCCGTGCATCCACGAGGTTGCTGCCGAGCGCCACCGCGGCAGCGCCCGCCTCAATGAACTCTCCGACGTTATCGAAGGTGACGCCGCCTGAGGGGACGAGCTTCACCTGTGGCATCGGGGCGAGGACATCCTTGAAATATTTTGGCCCCCCGAGGCTGGCCGGATGGACCTTCACCAAACTCGCACCCGCCTCCCAGGCCGTCAAGATCTCGGTCGGCGTCAACGCCCCGCAGACAACCGGAATGCCGTACCGGTGACACAACTCTAGCGTGCTCGCCTTGAATGTCGGCGTCACAACATACTGGGCACCGGCGAGGATCGCTGTACGGGCGGTCTCGGAGTCCAGCACGGAGCCGGCCCCGATGAGGGCCCGGTCACCCAGCGCTTCCCTGGTGGAGGCAATAGCGTCGCCGGCACGGCGGTTAGTGAACGTAAACTCGACCGCGGTGACACCGCCCGTCACCAATGCTTCCGTTATGTCAGTCGCCGTCGAGAGGTCGTCCAACCGGACAACCGCGATGACGCCGTCACGCAGGATACGCTCAAGAACAGTCATGGCAAGCTCCCCTCCTCGCGATCCACATTGACCTTACGATAGCCTACACCAGGAAGCGGCAGTCCGATCCCGCCGCGGTTTGTCCCCCTCTCTACGGACCGCTACACTCATACGCTGGACTGACGAAGGTCGGGAGATCAACGCGATGATCCGCGTCCACATTCCCCATATTCCAACGACAAGTGGGACGACGGAAGAGGAGCCCGTGAGTCCGTGCGGTGCAACGCCTCCAGGGCGTTCCCCCAAGGTCGATATCCGCGTCGTGCTCTTCACGGTGTCAGAAGGCCGCCTCATGGTCGCGCTCGATGATTGTGCCACCGGCCCCAACTTGCCGCGGGGCTGGCCTTCCCCGGAGCAGTCCTTAGACATCGGCGCGAGACGAATCGTCGAAGCGCATCTCGGGCCGAAGGAGGTCTATCTTGAGCAGCTCTATTCACTCAACGTCACCGAACAAGGCGCCTGGTCGATCGTAGTGAGTTACATGGCGCTGGCAAGCTCCCAGGGACAGAACGAGCCGGGGCCGCAAGGAAACTGGCATGGCATCGAGACAGGATTGATTCAATCGGTCACTGACCGTAAGGTGCTGGACTACGCCGTAGTCCGGCTGCGGGCGAAGCTGAGCTATACGACGATTGCGTTTCACCTCCTGGCGCCGAAGTTCACGCTTCGCGAGCTGCAAGGGGTCTACGAGGCGATTCTGGACCATCCCCTCGACAAGCGAAACTTTCGACGGCGGGTGTTCGCCACGGGCATGCTCGACAAGACTCCGGAAAAACGCCGCGACGGAAGCCATCGTCCTGCCTCGCTGTATCAATTCCGGCCACCGCACGACCAAGACCGGTTCCTGACACCGTCCTGGGTGGAAGGTTCATCCTCATGACGAGCGCGGATGGGAGGCATTGACGTGGCGGATACGGGACAGACGACAAGGATGACGACGTTTGGCCTGGTTGCCGCCCAGAGTAAGCCCGAGGCTGCGGAGCTCGCCACGGAGATCGAGGCGATGCTCATCGATCGGGGATGCCGAGTCCTGGACGAGGAGCAGCTTGACGCCGGCGCCTACACAGGCGTGGACGTCGTCGTTGTCCTCGGCGGCGATGGCCTCATGATGCGCATCGCGAATCGGTACGCGAGCGTTCCCCTCCTCGGCATCAACTTCGGGAAGGTCGGATTCCTGGCGACTGTTGAACGCCGGGACTGGCGAGAGGCGATCACCGCGCTGATCGATGGACAGTTCGGCATTGAAGACGGCGCCACCTTGGCCGCATCGGTCGTCCGTGAGTCCGAGACGATGGATTTTGGCTGGGCGATCAACGACGTGGTCATTCGATCGGGCGGCCGGATGATCGACGTCGAGGTCTACCTGGACGGACGATACGTCAATACGTATCCCGGGGACGGCATGATCACCGCCACACCGCGCGGAAGCACCGCCTATGGGATGGCAGCGGGAGGACCGATTCTCACGGCCGGCGTCCACGGTTTTGCGATCGTGCCGATTTCCTGCCACTCGCCAATCCGGATCCCGCTCGTGGTGGCCGAGGAGACCTTCATCGAGCTGCTCGTGGCGAGCGAGCACGATGCCTTTCTGACGCTGGACGGACGTCAGCTACTCGATCTCCGGCACGGAGATATGGTCCGGGTGCGAAGGGGAAAACATTCCTTCCGGCTGGTCACGCTGCCGAGCACCAACTTCCTGGAAGCGTTTCGCACCAAGTTCAATTTCCAGATCAGGCCAGACGCGGTACCAACGCGCCGCGGGGCTCCCACGTGCGAAGGATCGGCGCCTTAGTCGCCCTTGCCCTGCCCCGCGGCCACGGGAGTCGGCGCTCTGCCGGGCCGCTCTTCGATATCGCCACCGGTTCCAGGCACGATCAGGCTCGGTCCGGCCGCTGGCGGTCGCTCCTCTGGGCGATCGGGCACCGCCACGGGCCGGCTGAAGCGGCCTCCGCGCCCCTGGCCGTTCCCGTTCACCGGCGCAGTCGATACCTCCTCGCTGGCGAGGCCATTGGCCCGCCCGTTGTCAGATTTCTCTGGCGTCGTCTCCTGCTGGCGAGAACCACTAAATACCGTCAGCGCCGCGGTCTCTCGTTGCGCCGGGGCAACGTCTTGTCGGGCAGGACGGAGCTTGCGGCGGAGGGCCGGCGTGGTCCAACGGGCGGCAGGTGCGGGCACGGGAACGGCTGCCTCCCGCGCGTCTTGGGCGGTCCCACAATAGGGGCATAGCGTCCACCGCAGATCCACAAGCCGCTCGCAGGAGGTGCAAGGCTCGCGGAGCTGGGCGTGACACTGCGGGCAGAGGATAAAGTCGTCTTCCACGTAGTGCTGACAAACGGGGCAGAGAGGAAGCTCTTCGAGATCCTGGAGCAGGTATTCCTCTTCTAAGGAGCGCTGGAACGCCGTGTCCAGCGTGTCCTTCGGTCGCAAGATGAGATAGACCGGAATCCCGAGGAAGGGAAAGAGCAGCGGCAATAGCGTCGCCGCGATCTGGGTGATAACGCTCCGGCTTCGCGACTCGATGTCCCGGAACGTCCAGACGATCGACACGAACCAGAGAGCTACCAGATACGCTCCACCTAGCGCGAGGAGAACCTGAGCTCCTCGCGCTAGGATCGCCATGATATCGCTCATTGTTCACCCTCCTCTGAGCGAAAGACCGCTCGAACGGCGTGCCCGTTTTTCACGCGATGCGCTCATAGCGCTCGATAGACAAGACGAACACGGTTGCTCCCCCTACCTCTACCTCCACCGGATCGGCGACGTAGAACTCGGCTGGCTCAATGACGGGAATAAGCGGATTCACGAATCGCGTTCGTGCCTGACAGCAGTCTGAAACGATCGTCATCACTTCAGGGAGGTAACGCTCTTGCACGCCGACAAAGACGGTCGTATTGCACTCTTTCAAGAAACCACCGACGCTATCGACTCTCGTCGCCTGATACCCGCGATGACCAAGACGTTCCAAGAGCCCTTCCGCGTCCTTACCTTGAATCACGGCTACCAAGAGTTTCATGTCATCCTGTGTATGGATCCGCTCCATCAGCCGCTCCGGATCCGCGCTGGGCGCTCGAGCCCAACGTTGACCATGCGGTCTCGCACCGCCTCTGCAATCTCTCGGCAAAGGACGTCCGCGTCTTTGGTCGCGTCGACCACGCACCAAGCACCAGGATCTTCGTGGACGAGCTCATGGTACTTCGCACGGACCTTTTCATGGAAGCTCACCTCGGCATGATCGAGATGATTGGTCACCTCGCGGCCCGCGTGTCGCCGCGACAACCCTATCTCCACCGGCAGGTCTAGTAACACCCGGAGGTCGGGGACGAGTCCACCCGTGGCAAAGCACTGCACCGTACGGAGGGCGCCCATATCGAGGCCCCGACCTCCACCCTGGTACGCCAGACTCGAATCGGTGAAGCGATCGCAGATGACGACCTTGCCCGCCGCGAGAGCGGGAGCAATCGCTTCCCGCACGTGCTGCGACCGCGCCGCCGCAAAGAGCAGCGCCTCGGTCTCCGCCAGCATAACACGGCCACTCGGGCCAAGAAGAAGGTCCCTCAGTCGCTCTCCTATTTGCGTCCCGCCCGGTTCTCGAGTCAGCAAGACGGTATAGCCTTGGTCTTCAAGGGCGCCAGCAAGCAGGCGACCCTGCGTCGTCTTGCCGGACCCCTCTGGACCTTCCAGAGCGACAAAGAAGCCGGTCTTCACCTATTGCATGCCTTCACGGTAGATCTCAACTCGTCGGTTCGGCTCTTTACCCCGGCTACGGGATGCGAGATTGTACCGGTCCGCCATCTGATGCTGAATGCGCCGCACGTAGGCACCCTGCGGCGCTAACGCGATGGGCGGCGCGCCTTGCATGACCGCTCCGATAGCCTCCTCCGTTTCCCACAGGGCGCGTGAGACGATATCTTGCCGCCCACCCCGACGCTCCCGCCGATCGGTACTTTCTTGGATCACCGGTTCCGGGGGCGCCACGGTGGGCCACGACTCGGGCGGCGAGGCATCCTGAGGCTGAGAGGGAAACAGCCCGGCCAGCACCTGCTCCATCTGCGCCGCCGTATTGGAGCGCAGCACGTAGACCGGCGTGCCGCGCTGCTCCGCTTCACGCAGCGGTTGTGGCTTTCGCCGGTAGTAGTTCTTGAGGGTGATCACCAAGTCTGCTTCTCGTAGATCGCGCATGATTACCGCTGCAGCGCCAAGCGAGGCAATGGCCTGCTCAAGCCGGTTACGGCTGATCCCGAACGGATAGAGCCTCAGCGGCTTTTCCCGCGTCCCGCGTCCGCGTGGAAGGGCGGCAACCGGCGCTCCATTTCCCTCCGAAGCGTCGTGAGACGCCTCGCGCGGCGATGGGGGCAGGTTGGTCTGGCGGGTACTAATGTCGACAATGTCCCGAGGCGAACCTGCCCCATCCCGAGGAACCGATGACGCGCCATTGGGATCGCGTCGTGCATCGCCGGCAGCAGACGCCGTGATCCGGCCATCGCTCTCGCGGCGGCGCATCTCGGAACGCACCGGCGCGTTGCGCAGGATAGCATCGACCGTGGTGGCCACGTCGCGATGCACCGCAACCTCGTCCCGGCTCACGATCTCCACCATGACGTCAAACGTGGGAGGAGCCTTCCGCTCCAAGATCGACTTCTGCGTGCCCCGGCGACGCGCCTCCTCGTCGGAGAGCGTCACGGACTGGATCCCGCCGACGAGGTCCGACAGGGTCGGATTCATCATCAGGTTCTCCAGCGAGTTGCCATGGGCAGTACCGATCAATTGAACGCCGCGCTCCGCGATGGTGCGCGCCGCGAGCGCTTCCAGCTCGGTCCCGATCTCGTCGATCACCACCACCTCGGGCATATGGTTTTCGACCGCTTCGATCATGATGGCGTGCTGCATCGTGGGCGTCGGCACCTGCATCCGGCGCGCCCGCCCGATAGCCGGGTGAGGGATGTCTCCATCACCGGCGATCTCATTGCTGGTATCCACGATCACCACGCGCTTGCGCATGGTGTCCGCCAGCACCCGGGCAGTTTCCCGGAGCATGGTCGTCTTACCCACGCCTGGTCTGCCAAGCAGGAGGATGCTCTCGCCCGACTCGATCAGGTCTTCGATGATCGCGATCGTGCCGAAGACCGCGCGGCCTATCCGGCTAGTCAGCCCGACGATCTCACCGCGCCGGTTTCGGATCGCGGAGATCCGGTGGAGTGTGCGCTCGATCCCGGCCCTGTTGTCATCACCGAAGTTGCCGATCCGCTCTGAAACGTAGGCCAGGTCTTCCCGCGTCACGTCGACATCGACCAGCTCAAGCTCGGAGTGCTCGAACCGCGCTTCCGGCCTCCGGCCCAGATCGAGGATGATCTCGACGAGCCCCACGTCCTTCTGATCCGCGTGGGCCGAGATCAATGGCTCCGCGATGTGGGGAGGCAGCACCGATAGGAGATCGTCGATATTGTCCGTAATCTCTTGTTCGTATTCCGGACGGTCAAGCTCGGTCTCAGCATGTGAGATGGCATTACGTGGCAAGCTGCTCAACAATGACTCCTCGTCCCGGACCACGGTGCCGAACCAAAGTGGCCTGGCACCACGTCCGCCTCCGCCCGTGGGCGGACCGATGCGCCTCGCGATCACGCGCGAGCCTTACCGGCTAGGCCGTGCTGACTCATCTTGCTCGTGACTTTGCAAGAATGTCGGCACGCGCTTCGGTACCCTCTCTCGAACGTCTGCATGCAGCAGAACCGGGTCGGTCGCGGGCGCTCTCGCGGTGACCGTCGTGTACTTGACCTGGAGCTGCTGCGTCCACATGGCAGTGAATCCTCGATCTTCAAGCGGCTGCCACAGGTGCTGCTGATAGGTCCGAACCGCACAATAGACGCGTTTAACGTGCCGCCGTCCGATGTCCGCCAACGCGCCGTCAAGCAGACTTCCCACCACATCATGGTGATCGGGGGAGGCGACCAGCTCGATGACGTGCGTCCCGGCGTGAGAAGCCACGCGGACGTATCCCGCGAGCCGGTGTCCATCCTCGATCACCCTCCCATGGACGGCGGCGGGCGCGATGGCACGGCGCGCGTTGACATCCCAGAAATGGCTGGTGAAGGCTTCGGCATACTGCACTTCGCGTGGCACGGTCGCGTTGTAGAGCTGGTGAATCGCCCAGGTGTCGGACTGCTCCTGAGGACGTGTCGTGGTTGGAGCCGGGCGAAACGAGGAGGGTCTCGCGGCGAAAACGATCTCTTCAGCATAGGGGCTAAACCCCAGGGACCTGGCGATCTCGTAGACAACGGACTCCGGCCTCAATCGCGCGTAGAGCCGCTTGACACCTTGCCCGCCCGCTGCCATCACACCGTAACGCAAGAGCGCTTCCATGGCGGCGGCATGATGAGCGGAGGGCGATGTTCCGATCGCCGTCAAGTGCCAGCGCTGATCCGGCGGCACCGGCTGTAAGTCAACGAATCCGATGACGTCCTGCTCGGCACGCGCTACGAACACTCGAGGCCGCTGGCGTGGCACGGGCAATATGGACCGCACAGCATGTCGTAATGCGCTGTATGGGGCGAGGAGCGCTTCGGGCTGATTCAAAATCTGGATCTCGCCCACTCCCCGCAACCGGGGCACATCCCCGATTCGACACGCGCGAACGTGAGGGGACGCCGACCACCCGGCGAGTGCAGGGTCCGGTTGACCGCCGGGATCGGGCTTGATCTTGAGAAGCGGCACTAGTGATAGCGTTGCATTGCCCTTACGCGTTGCCGTCGCGGACCAACAACGACCATAGCTCGGGAGCAGCAGATTCCCCACCTCCCTCAATGGTACCGCCGGACAGGCCCGACTTCAATGCTATTGGTCCCTTCTGGTGTCTGGCACGTTACTCTATCCAAACCAAACAGATAAACGGGCTCCTACGCGCGCTTGTGGATTGGCCGGTTGTTCAGGGCCAGCGGGTCTCCCCGGCGCATACGACTCGGGTGCACCCTATCCGGCAAGGGTCGACAGGGTCGGTGGAGAACGCCGGGCCCGGCGCGCCAGGCCGGTTCTCCGGCCGGCAAGCGTCCGAGATCAGAACATGTCACACCCGCACCCACAGCCACCGGACGCGCCGGCGTCCGTCCAGCATCCACACGATTCCAGGTTAAAGCGCCCGGCGACCCGCCAGCGCCCGGCTGAGCGTCACTTCGTCGGCGTACTCCAAGTCCCCACCCACCGGTAAACCGCTGGCGGGCCGGGTCACGTTGATTCCCAAGGGAACCAGCAGACGGTGGAGATAGGTCGCCGTGGCCTCGCCCGTGATATCCAGGTTGGTCGCCAGGATGACCTCCTCGGGCTGCTCCTGGCCGACGCGGCGCAGGAGCTCCTGAATGCGCAGCTTGTCGGGGCCGACGCCCTCGACCGGAGAGATCGCCCCATGGAGCACGTGATAGCGGCCCTTGAGCTGGCCCGTGCGCTCCAAGGCGACGACGTCGAGCGGCTCTTGGACCACGCAGATAGACTTCTCCCGGCTCGAATCCGCACAGATCGCGCAGGGATCCTGCTCCGTCGTGTTGAAGCAGACGCTACAGAGACGGATGCGCTCCTTGACGTCCAGGATCGCTTCGGCGAGCGCCGTCGCCTCCTCCCGGCCGGCCCGCAATACGTGATACGCGAGTCGTGACGCGCTCTTCGGGCCGATACCCGGCAACTTGGCGAGCTCGTCAATGAGGCGGGCAACCGGCTGAGCCGTGGCCGCGGAGAACCGGTTCATGGTCAGCCCTCCATTCCGGCTGAAAACGAGTGACCGTCTCGGTCGACGGCTCGACCGCGATTTCGCCCGTCGAAAGGCGAAACGCTGTGGTTGAAAGGTTGAACCGCCGAAGTACCGAATGATAAGGACACATAGGACGGGAAGATAGGCAATTGCGCTTTCCTTAAGACGGTGCTACTGTACTCATAGTTCGTGCCGGTGCCCGCGCGCACCGAAGCGCAGACGGAACGTCGGCCCGCCTCCGTGCATTCACGCATTCGAATCCCCGGTCGCGCGGCATTGTGAAGGGACGCTACGTGGAGTTCGCTGATCAGACACTAACGTGCAAACAGTGCGGCGACCCGTTTCTATGGACTGCCGGTGAACAACAATTTTATCACGAAAAGGGTCTGGCTAACGTGCCAGCCCGCTGCACGTCCTGCCGTGCGACGCGCAAAGCGAAACTGGGCTTGCACGAGCGTCCCCAATCAGAGGTGGTCTGCGCCGAATGTGGTGAAACGACGACGGTGCCGTTTATTCCCCGTAACGGCAACCCGGTTTACTGCTCGCGATGCTTCGAGACCGTGAAGGCAGCGACCCAAGTTAGCTTCGCGGGATAGAGCACCACTGCGGCGGCTCGCGGACCACGTTCCTCCGCCCGGGTTTCGTCGCTTCACGTTGTCGCAACGAGTGCCTGAAGCCGGTCCTTGCCAAATAACAGGGATCCTTCTATTCGTGTGCTGCCAACACCGGTCGGCCTTTGATGCCGTCGGCCGGACCAATGACGCCGTCGTCTTCCATCTGTTCGATGAGGCGCGCGGCACGATTGTATCCGACACGCAAGCGCCGTTGTAACATCGACGCCGAGGCCATGCCCTGCTGCTGGACGATATCCAGCGCTTGCTCCATCAGGGGATCCTCCTCACCGTCCCCGTTGTCCTCACTTTTGCTGCTAGGAAGATCGAGCCATTCCTGGGCATAGTGAGGAACGGGCGTCACGCCGTGCCAGTGCCGGACAATGTCTTGCACATCTTCATCGCCAATGAATGCTCCCTGGATGCGCTGCGGCTTCGCCGCGTCGGGAGGCAGGTAGAGCATGTCGCCTCGCCCCAGCAGGCGTTCCGCCCCCGGCATATCCAAGACGACGCGACTATCGATTCCCGACGAGACCGCGAAGGCGACCCTCGCCGGCACGTTCGCCTTGATCAACCCGGTCAGGACGTCAACGGAAGGCCGCTGCGTCGCGATGATAAGGTGGATCCCCGTGGCCCGGGCCATTTGCGCAAGTCTGACGAGCAGCGCCTCGACCTCATCGGGGGCGGTCATCATCAGGTCGGCTAGCTCATCGATCACCACGACGAGGTACGGGAGACGCTCGGCGTCGGACTCGTCTTCCGTCTTCATGCGATAACCATCGAGATTTCTGACGCCGAGCCGGGAGAAAAGCGTGTATCGCCGTTCCATCTCACGCAGCACCAGGCGGAGCGCACCTACCACCTTGTCCATCTCGGTAACGACCGGACACTGCAGGTGTGGCACCCCGTTGTAACCGGTCAGCTCTACCATCTTGGGGTCGATCATCAGCAGCTTGAGCTCATCGGGTTGCCGGGAAAGCAAGAACGTCGAAATGATGCCATTGAGACAGACACTCTTGCCCGATCCCGTGGCGCCGGCGATCAGCAAATGCGGCATACGCGTCAGGTCGCCGACGACATAGCGCCCGTTGACGTCACGGCCCAGCGGTATCGGCAGTTTCTGCACGCCCTTGGCGAATGTGGACGATTCCAGCGTCTCGCGGAGCCCAACCGTGGCCACCTTCTCGTTGGGAATCTCCAATCCCACCCGCGCCATCCCTGGTACGGGAGCTTCGATCCTGATGCTCGGGGCGGCCAGCGCCAGCGCGAGGTCATTCTGAAGTTCCGTGATGCGCCGGACTTTGACGCCAACGCCGGGTTCGAGCGCGAATTGGGTCACGGCCGGCCCCGGGTTGACCTCTCGGACGCTGGCTTCCACCCGGAAGCTGATCAGGGTCTCCTCGATCCTCCGGGCTTTGGCGTCAAGATCGGCCGTGTCGGGCGTGACGCTATCGTAATAAGCCAGCGCGCCGATATCCGGCAGCGGCAGCGGATCGCCGTCGGATCGGAGGTTCGACACGAGGTCCGTGGCGCTCAGAAGGACCGGCTCGGGACGTACCGGGAGATTGATGATGCGCTTGACCGCCGTTGAAGATGGTGTGCCCTCACCGCCTTTTGGGCGGCGCTGGTTGCCTCGGATCTCCCGGTCAGTTGGTGTCTTTGCGGGCCCACCTGCCGGCGCGTTCCTCTCCGGCAAGCGCTTCTTGCGGGGCCACACCTTCCGAATGTCTTGCACGAATCCATGGATCGTCGTGTCGGCGAGGAGAAATACCCCCAACGCTCCCATCGCGAGCAAGATCACTGCCGACGCGACCTGACCAAAGAGCAGTTGGGCCAGGGTGGCGACAGCGGTTCCAGAGTTCCCGCCAGGACCGAGCCCAGAACCGGCGTAGGGAAGCTGAAGCAGTCCAACCGCCGCAACGGCGAAGAAGAACCCGCCGAGATAGTGGCGTGCCAAGAGGACAGGCTCATCGAGGTGTCTGAAGAACCGGATCGCTGCCATGCCTAGGAGCAGCGGTGCCAGCCAGGCCCCTAGCCCACCATAGGCGACAGCCAACGCATGGCCCCACCATTTCGGTAGCGTCCCATCCTCGCCGCCCCGGGCCAACGCCCACGCGCTGAGCAAGGCGAGAAGGAGGAGTAAGACGCCGATCAACTCTCGATGTCGCCGATTGGTCAGCTCGAGCTTGGGCAGCTCTGATGAGACGCCGCCAGCGATTCGGGACACCCGTTCGACGAGCGTCGGCTTCGAGCCTCGTTTTTGGCGGTGATGGCGCCCTCGGGCGCTGGTGGGTGTCCCGCCACCCAGTCTCCGCGTTGCCATTGAAGCAGCCTCCCGGGCTGGCGAATCCCACGTCGCCATTGCGGCGCGGCGTGAGGCGAGCGGGGAATTGGGCGGGCGGGCGCTGAGTGTACGGTCACGAACGATGGCGGCTAGTATACACGAACCCGCGCGAGGCAGAACCGGACTATCACACCGGAAGCCTGGCGGGCTCCATCTAGAAGAGCTTGGTTTGTTCCGCCGGGGGAGCCTCGCGAGCAGCGGCGAGATCACGGTCGCGCTCGATCTCCGCGAGGAACTTTGGCAGTCGCTCGAAGTCTTCTTCAATCGTTGCCCGGAGCGATGATTGATGCAGCGCCGCCGCCGGGTGATACATCGGAACGACCAGCCTGTGCCCTTGTCGCTTGGCCTGCCCGTGGATCTTCGAAATGCGTTCACCGGGAAACCAACGCGCCATCGAGAAGCGGCCCAAGGTCACGATCACGGCGGGGTCGATGGCCTCGATCTGACCTTCAAGGTAGGGCGCGCACGCCGCAATCTCGTCCGGTAGCGGATCCCGGTTCCCTGGAGGGCGGCATTTGACCACGTTGGTGATGAAGACCTCTTCTCGGGTGAGACCGGCCTTTGCCAACAGCTCGTTCAGAAACTTCCCCGCGTTCCCCACGAAGGGGCGCCCCTCACGATCCTCATAGAAGCCCGGTCCTTCTCCAATCAGCATCACCTCCGCACGCGGATCTCCCTCTCCAGGGACCGCATTGGTGCGAGTCCGTGAGAGCTCGCACTTCGGACAACCGCGGACCTGCTCCGCGATCTCCTCCAACTCGACGATGGCTTGTTGCTCATCCATCTTTCTGCGACCCCCATTGACCGTTGCCCGTCATCGCGTCGTCTGAGTATAGCGAAGGCGCCGAGGGCCGGTCTGACCCTGAGGCGGACGCCCGTCCCGCCTCTGGGATGTCGCCCTCAATGGCTACCGGAGGCATCGACGCGATCTCATGCTCCCCAAGCGCCAGAGCCGCCGCGGCTAATGCGCGCCAGGCTGGAGGTTCGGTGGCCTCGATCGGTAGAATCGCGGGGTGACCAGCGTGCTGGTACAGCCAGCGATTCAGGATATTGACCTCGTCGACCGAGTCTTGGTCCAGCGGCTGAAAGCCATCGCTTTGGTAACGGGACCAGCCCCTATCCAGTCGCCCCGCGAGATCCTCCGCGTCGTGCCGACCGGCGCGGAATTGAGCCCAGAGGCGGCCGGCGATCACCAACATCACTTCCCGGCTCTCCGGATCGACCGAGGGCAGCACCAAGAGGAGCGTATGGGTCTCGACCGCCTCGCGCAGCATGCGGTGCGCGTTGACGACGTGGGTCACGGTCTGCAGATCGTTCCTGAGCTTCGCGGCGCGCTCAAAATCCTGCCGTTCGGCGGCGGCTTCCAGCCCCTGCCAGAGCTGCTCGTAGAGCACCTCGTCCCTTCCGTCAAGGAAGCGCACCACGTCGCGGACTAGCGACCGGTAGAGACCGGGATCCGCTTTACCCATACACGGGCCGAGGCAGCGACCGAGGTCGAGTTGGATGCATGGGGCACCGTACGAGCGTGCGTCTCTGAACGACCGGGTGCACGTCCGCAGCGGCAAGACATTGTTGATGAGATCGACCGTTTTTCTCGCCCCACTCTTGTTGCGGAATGGTCCGAAGTATGCGGCACCATCGTCTTTCCGGTCCTTGCTGATACTGACGCGGGGCCAGGGATTTGCCAGATCAACCCGGATGAATGGGTAGTGTTCAAACGAACGCATCGCCGTGTTGTAGCGAGGCTTGTATCGCCGGATGAGCTGAGCCTCCAGGAGCAACGCTTCGAGCTCGGACCCAGTAATCTCCGTGTCGACGGTGGTCATGGATTCTAAGAGTCCGTCCATCTTTCGCGTGTAGCCGAGAGGTTGAGAGAAATAGGAACCGACACGATCGCGTAGGTTCTTCGCCTTACCAACATAGATGACGTGCCCACGCGCGTCACGGATCAGGTAGACGCCTGGCGCCTTGGGGAGATCGCCCAAGAGGGACCGGTCTAGTGGCGCCCGCGCCCGCCCGTCCTTACCCGGCCCCTTTTCCGGGGTCGGCGATACGAGCAGCGCATGGAGCCGCTCCCCCGCGTAGCCCTGCTGACCGGCGTGGACCACGAGACGGAGCAGGGCTTCCCCACACAACATCGCGTCTTTGCCGGCGCGGTGGACCCCGCCCACATCCACTCCCAGCGTCCGCGCCACCCGCTCTAGGGTTGGCTTCCTCAGACCGGGCAGAAGCTTCGTGGCCAGGGAGAGAGTATCGACACGCGCATTGGCGAGGGCGGGCAGACCGAGCCGCTTGAGCTCGGCGTTCAGGAACCCGAGGTCGAACCTGACATTATGTCCGACAAGCGGGGTCAACCCGACGAACTCGACGAGCGCGCCGGCGACGAGGCCGAATTGCGGGGCATGGACGACGTCGAGATCGGTAATTCCCGTCAAGCGCGAGATGTAAGAAGGGATCGGTTTACCAGGGTTGACGAACGTCTCGAAGCGCCCGGTCACCACCCCGTCGACGAATCGGATCGCCGCAACTTCGATGATCCGTTGTTGAAGGGGCCGCAGGCCGGTCGTTTCGACATCGATAGCGATGAACTCTGGAAAGTGATCCTCTGTCGATGGGATCCCCGCTGACGTGAGTGACCAGTATCCCTCGGCGTGAAGAAGGAGGTCGGGCTCCCCGGCTAGCACTTGGCGCAGCAGTGGCCGCCAGAGTGCGAGATTCCCCGAGTTGCCGAAAACATGGGCAATGAGGATGTCTTCGTGGACCCGACCGCCCCGATCACGGATGAACGCGAGCGCCCGGCCAGCCAGCGCGCCATAGCTCCCGCCAGCCGGTTCATCGCCATCCAAGGGGCATGGGACCCTGGCGTCGATCGCGGTCAATGCTCGGTCAACCTCCGGTATCAACGCCACTTGATCATCCATTGCGGCGATCCGTCACCATACCGACTGGTGACCGCGGAGCGCTATACTTCACCGCGGGCGAACGTACGCCCCGTGGTGTTATGCGCAGTTTAGCAGTTCGGCACGCGTAGGGGTCCCAACGATATGGTTCAGTCGTTCGTGCAGCGTCGGGTAGCCGACCTGCGTGCCAGCATCGACCGTTGGAATCACGAGTATTATGTGCTTGACCAGCCCACCGTTACGGACGCCGAGTACGACGCGGCGATGCGGGAGCTGCGCGAGCTTGAATCCGCTCATCCCGAGTTGCTGACACCCGAATCTCCCACTCAGCGTGTTGGGGCAGCCGCAACGACTGGCTTCGCGGAAATCGTCCATCCCCGACCCATGCTTTCGCTGAGCAACGTCTTCAGCCGAGAGGAGCTGCTGGCCTGGGCCCAGCGCGCCCTACGTCTCTCGGGCGCCAATAGGCTAGCGTTCGTCACCGAGCCCAAGATCGACGGTCTCGCGGTGGCCTTGACCTACGTGGACGGCATCTTCCACCACGGCGCGACTCGCGGCGATGGCACCACCGGTGACGATATCAGCGCCAACCTGCGAACCGTCCGCGCGATTCCCCTCCAGCTGCGAAACCAGAACGGGCACATCCCCGGCGTGATCGAGGTCCGCGGGGAGCTCTATATGAGGAAGGACGACTTCGCACGGCTCAACGACGGGATCACGGCCGCCGGGGGCAAGGCATTCATGAACCCCCGCAACGCGGCTGCCGGCTCGGTCCGCCAAAAGGACCCCTCGATCACGGCGGGCCGGCCATTACGCTTCATCAGCTACGGCATTGGGTACATTGAGCGAGGTCAGACACCGCCCACCCACGCGGCCGCCTTGGAGCTGTTGCGCGGCTATGACTTCGAAGCATCGCCAGGCGCCGAATGCTGGGACGACATAGACCGCGTCTGGGAAGCCTGCGAGATCTGGCAAGCCCGGCGTCACGATCTTCCGTATGAGATCGATGGCGTCGTTATCAAGGTCGACGACCTCCGGCAGCAGGAGGAAATTGGCTACGTGGCGCGTGAGCCGCGCTGGGCCACGGCCTATAAGTTCCCGGCGATCCAACAGACGACCGTCGTGGAGAACATCGTCATCAATGTTGGGCGTACCGGTTCTCTTAATCCGTTAGCGCACCTTAGGCCTGTCAATATCGGGGGGGTCACCGTGGGCCGGGCGACGCTGCATAACGAAGATGAAGTCGCGCGGAAGGACATCCGCATCGGTGACACCGTCGTCGTGCAGCGGGCGGGAGATGTGATTCCGCAGATCGTCAAGGTGATCGAGGAGCGGCGGCCCGCCGATGCTCAGCCCTGGCGAATGCCCGAGCACTGTCCATCCTGCGGCCAGCCGGCCTTCCGAGAGCTCGGCGAGGCGATGCGCTATTGCACCAACGCCACCTGCCCGGCCCAACGGAAGGAACGCATCCACCACTTCATCTCCCGGGGTGCGATGGACATCGCGGGGCTCGGCGAAAAGCTGGCGGACCGCTTTGTCGACTTGGGCTTGATCCGTGACGTCGCCGACATCTATACCCTTGATTGGGAGGCGATCGCTGAGCTCGACGGGCTGGGGACCACCAGCGCGGCAAACCTCCGCAAAGCCGTCGAAGCCGCGAAGGACCGCCCGCTCTGGCGGCTTATCCACGGTCTCGGAATCCGGCATGTTGGCGAACGGACGGCGCGTCTCCTCGCGGACCGGTTCGCCTCCCTCGACGCCCTCATGAACGCGTCGAGCGACGAGATCGGCGCCATCTCCGGCATCGGCCCGATTATCGCCAAGGCCACCGCGGAGTTCTTCCAAGAACCGCCAAATCGAGATCTCGTTCAGCGGCTCCAGGCGGCCGGTGTCAAGACGGCGGATGGTCGCGACGGTGCCTCGGGAGCCTGGCTCCACGGCTGCACGGTGGTCCTGACCGGACGTCTCGATACGATGACCCGCCCGGAAGCGGAAGAGCGACTTCGCCAAGCGGGCGCCAACATCACCAGCTCCGTCTCGAAGAAGACCTCGCTCGTCGTCGCGGGCGAGGATGCCGGGTCGAAAGCCGCGAAGGCGCGTGAGCTCAAGGTCCCGGTCGTTGACGAACGCGGCCTTATCACGCTCCTCAGTGGAGAGATGGCCTTGGCGGAAGTACTCGCCGCGGCAAGCGAGCAAAGAGAGGCATAGCCAGTATATCGGGAGCGTGCTACCCTAGCAAGGCAGGGAGGGTGACGCCGGATGGTCACCACGATCGGGCACCGGGAGCCAGCCAGGATGAACAGCGGCTACAGTACACCCTCTCGCGAGGATGACCCGGTTCACACTGTTCGCGCCATCTCCCGTATGGCGCAGATCATCATTGAGCTGCGGGATGAATATGTTCAGCGGCCGCGTCCGGATATCCTGGAACAGATCGACCAGCGGCTTACCGATCTGATTGCTTTGCGCGATCAGCTCCACGCCCGGATGCCGCATGTTCACATAGAGGACTAGCCGGTCTGGATCGTGACGGTTAGGACGACGGCTCCTTGTCGGCCAGGTCGGGCCCACCGAGCACGGCGTCAACCTCGATGATCAAATCCGGTAGCACCGACGAGGGCAACGACTCCCCGCGCCGCGCCCAGGTCATCAACCGGAAGCCGCCGATGAACGGCTCGCTGTGCCGCTCGATCCGCTCGCCGGCCAGGTCCACGATCCAGGCTTCAGGCACGCCAGACCAACCATATGCCGGCAGCTTCTTCTCCCTATCAAGTGCAAGAGAGGTGTCCGAGACCTCCATCACGAACAGCGCGTCGGCCGCCGTCGGAAGTCGTTCCGCGTAAAAATCGTCGCGCGGCCGAAGGACGAGGACGTCGGGCTGCGGCTCGTAGCGAACATCGAGCTGGACTGGGCTTTGGGTGAATACCTGCGCGGCACCCGCTAGACGTAACGTCAGCATCTTGGTCAGACGACCTACGCATGCGGCATGCCGGCTGCCAATCGGACTCATCCGGATAATCTCTCCGTCGATCAACTCGACGCGGTCGTCCGGACCAAGGATTCCGACCTCCGCCATCCGATGATAGTCGTCCACCGTGAACCGCTGACGCTCGACATGTAGCATCGCCATGGTGCGCTCCTCTCCGACCTGGTTTTCAACAGCCGTGGGCAGCATACAAGTTCATGTGCATCGAGGGGACCCGTTGGGGGCAGCGCCGCATTAGGCAACGCCCGTCGTACCGGGCTTCACGAGCGGCATCCCCTGTTCGCACAAGGGGCACGTGGCCGCCGGCCACGTCTCGATCTCTAACGTCGCCAGACCGTGTAGGGGAACGCCGAAGTCGACGGTTCCCGCACTCCGGTCCACTAATACCGCAATCGCCACCACGTCGACATCCTGGCTCTCCAGCGCGGCCAGCGTTTCGCGGACTGAGCCTCCGGTCGTCAGAATATCGTCGACGACGAGGAGCCGCGCGCCGGGGCGGAACGTGGTGCCTCGACGAATCTCACGACCGGCCGATCCGTCGGATCGCCGTTCGGCATACGCCGTCTCAGTACGTAACTGCCTGGCCACCTCAAAGGCGAGCAAGATACCACCGGTTGTCGGACCAACCACAACGTCGATGCGCTGGTCCCTAAACCTGTCGGCGATATCACGACAGACGGCCTCCGTCTCCCCTGGCCGGCGCAGGAGGTCGAATTTTTCAACGTACTGGCCGCTGTGCTTCCCCGAGGAAAGCAGGAAGTGCCCATCTTTGAGCGCCCCGATCCGCCTGAGACGCTCGACGAGCGATGTCTGACTCGCCACGCTTCCGTTCTCCCGCTCTTTTGCTCAGCCGGTCATGGCCGGAAACAGCGACCCGGCGGAGACCATCACGCGGTGCCTACCGCCAGCCCCGCGACTTCATTCGTCCTCACCGCATGCCCGGGCAATGCCGCTCCGACGATCTCGCTGAGCCCAGAATATCCCTGTCCATCCAGCCATGCATCGATGTCGTCGATCAAAGCCAGGAGCTTCCCCGGCTGTGGAAAGATCAGCGTACCGACCTGGATCGCGCTCGCTCCGGCCATGAAGAACTCCAGGGCGTCCTCCAGCCCCATAATCCCACCCATGCCGATAACGGGTATGGAGACGACACTCGCCACCTGGTAGACCATCCGTAGCGCGACCGGCTTGATCGCCGGTCCGGAAAGCCCACCCGTCGCGTTAGCGAGCACCGGCCGTTTACGGCGGACGTCGATCGCCATGCCCACGAGGGTGTTGATGAGCGAAATCGCGTCCGCGCCCGCCTGCTCAACCGCGAGAGCTACGCCAGCGACATCCACCGCCCCCGGGCTGAGCTTGACGATGATCGGCAACGTTGTCGCCGCCCGCACGGCCCGGGTCACATCGGCGGACATCGCGGCATCCCACCCGAAGCAATAGCCACCGGCGGCGATGTTCGGACAGGAGATGTTGACCTCGATCCCAGCGATCCCTGGCTGCTCGTCGAGGATGCGCGCCATCATCGCGTAGTCGGAGACGGACTCGGCCGAGATATTGACGATCGCTGGTACGCGCCAGTGTTCCCAAATTGGGGGATACTTTTTCACGAACCCACGGATGCCGGGATTCTGAAGACCTATGGCGTTGAGCATCCCGCCCGGGGTTTCGGTGATTCGCGGCATCGGGTTGCCGGACCGTGGCTCGGGCGTAATCCCTTTGCTCACGAATGCGCCGAGCCGCTGCACGTCCATAACCGCCGCGTATTCTGTTCCATACCCAAAGCATCCGGATGCCGCGATGACGGGATTGGAGAGGCGGAGCTCTCGGGGATTGTTCGGCGCGAGATCAACGGTACAATCAGCCATGGGCGTCTCCGCGATGTGCGACGGCTCGGGACACGCGGGCGCTCACCAGATCACCTCGTCCATATCGAAGACCGGTCCATCGACGCAGGAGGTGCGCATGCCACGGCGTGTCTCCACGACGCACCCAAGACAGGCGCCGAGACCACAGGCCATCGCCCGTTCCACTGATACCCAGACCTTCGGATGACGCCCGATCCGATGCATGCTAACCGTGGTCCGCAGCGAGCGAAACATTGGCTCCGGCCCACAGGAAAAGATCTGGTCCGCCCACTGGATAAACGGGGCAACGAGGTCGGTGACGAACCCTTCGTGGCCCCGGCTCCCATCCTCCGTGGCGGCGACGTACTCCACCGCGTCGGGCAGGGCCGAAGCGGGTAAGAGCGCTCTCTCGTCGGCGGCGCCCATGAGGAACGTCACGCTGATGCCTTTCTCCACGGCCGCTTCGGAGAGCATCACGAGCGGCGCGGCTCCAACGCCACCGGCCACCATCAGCAGGTGCTGACTCTTCGGCCCGATCTCGAACGTATTGCCAAGCGGGCCGAGCACATCGACCACGGCTCCCGTTTCCTGCTCCGCCAGCCAAGCGCTGCCCCGGCCGTAGGGGCGAACGAGTAAGGTGAAGGTATTGGCTCGCGAGTCCCGACTATAAACGGAGTAGGGCCGCCGCAAGAGGGGATCAAATGACCCGTCGACCCGGCAAAGCACCTCGACGAACTGGCCCGCCCGTATACTTCCGGTGATGCCCGCTGGCGACGAAAGCGTCATCAGGCTGGCATCGCCCATGATCGGCGCAATGGCCAAGATTTCGCTTTCGAACTCCCGCGGCCGTGCCAATGATGCCTCTCTTCGCAAGTGACCGGCGGCGACTAGTATCCGAATCCGTGCCGCCGGTACTCCGGCACTGGCTGGATAGTATAGACGGCGGTTGCCCTCGCCATCGCCGCGACCATCGCCCGGGCGGTATCGATCGACGTAAAGCACGGTACGCCGCGTTCGACCGCGGCGCGGCGGATTTGCAATCCGTCCAACACCTCTTTGTCTGCCGGACCTGGCGTGTTGATCACGCCGTGAACGGTCCCTTGCAAGATCACATCGAGCATGTCCGGCTTACCCCGGCCAATGCGCTTGGTGACTAACTGAACCGGCATGCCATGGCGTTCGATCAACGCCGCGGTTCCTTCAGTGGCGTAAAGCGTATACCCCATCCGCACGAGCCGCTCGATCATCTCGAGCGCGTCACTCTTATCCTCGTCGGCCAATGAGATCAGGATCGAGCCCTTGCTCGGTAGCGCCAGTCCGGAAGCGAGGAGCGCCTTGAAAAACGCCGGCTCAAATGACCGGTCGATGCCCATGACCTCACCGGTCGATTTCATCTCCGGCCCGAGATGAACCTCGACTCCCCGGAGTTTGGCCATGGAGAAGACAGGGGCCTTGACCGCGACGAGGGGTTGCCGTGGCCACAGACCACCGCGATAGCCTTGACCCTTCAGGGTCTTGCCCAGCATCACCCCTGTCGCCAGCTTGACCATCGGCACGCCGGTCGCCTTGCTCAGGAACGGCACGGTCCGGGACGATCGCGGATTGACCTCCAAAACGTGGATCCGGCCCCCATGAACCACGTACTGAATATTGATCAACCCCCGGGTGCCCAGAGCAAGCGCGATGCGGGTCGTGTAATCGACGACCACGTCGATCTCTGCCGGAAAGAGGTTGATGCCCGGATAGACGGCGAACGAGTCACCGGAATGGACTCCCGCTCGCTCGATATGCTCCATCACGCCGGGAATCAGAACCTCGATTCCATCACAGATCGCGTCGACCTCGACTTCCTTGCCAAGCAAATATTTGTCGACCAAGACGGGGTGTTCCGGAGTCAGGCTTGCCGCGTTCCGAATGTACCGTGCGAGTTGTGTCGGTCCATAGACGACCTCCATCGCCCGGCCGCCGAGCACGTACGAGGGCCGCACCAATACCGGATAGCCAATGCGCTCAGCGACGGCTTGGGCATCGGGGAGCGACGTGACCGTGGCGCCACGCGGTTGTGGAATGCCCAGTTCTCGCAAGAAGATCTCAAAACGGTGGCGGTCCTCCGCGAGGTCAATGGAATCCAGCGAGCTGCCGCGAATTGGAACATCCTGTTTCGCCAGCGGCGCGGCTAAGTTGATGGCCGTCTGACCGCCAAACTGAACGATGACTGGCGGCACGTCGCCATCCACCGTCTCGTGTCGGATGATTTCTCCCACGCTTTCGGCGTCCAACGGCTCAAAGTACAGCCGGTCCGAGGCATCGAAGTCCGTTGACACGGTTTCCGGATTGGAATTGATCATGATTGAGGCGACGCCGGCGTCATGGAGCGACCTCGCGGCTTGCACCGAGCAATAGTCAAACTCGATGCCCTGGCCGATTCGAATCGGTCCTGAGCCAACGACGACCGCCCGCTCGTCGCCGAGGGGCGGTGCCTCATCTTCTTCTTCGTACGTTGAGTAGAAGTAGGGCGTGACTGAGGCAAACTCGGCGGCGCACGTGTCCACCGTCTTGTAGACAGGCGTCATACCGAGCCGGTGTCGTTCGGAACGGATCGACGATTCATCCTGCCTCGCCAGTACGGCGATCTGGGAGTCGGAGAACCCGCCGCGCTTCGCCTCCCAGAGGAGGCCCGGTTCCAGCGCTTCCGATGCGAGGCGACGTTCGATCCGGACGATGTTCCTGAGGCGGTTCAGAAACCACTCGTCGATACCGCTCAAGTCGTGGAGCACGTCAATGCACCAGTCTCTCCGTAGCGCGGCCATCAACGCCCAGATTCGCAAGTCAGTCGGGCGCTCTACAAGGTCCTTGATCGCCGCGTCGTCCCACGCCGCGTCTTCCCAGAGCAGGTCGCGCGCCGGTGTCTCCAGCGACCGCACCGCTTTCTGAATGGCGCCCTCGAACGAGCGGTCGATAGCCATGGCCTCGCCGGTCGCCTTCATCTGTGTGCCGATGGTGCGGTCCGCGCGCGTGAACTTGTCGAACGGCCAGCGAGGAATCTTGGCGACGACGTAGTCCAACGCCGGCTCGAAGGCGGCGGTGGTCTGACCCGTCACCGCGTTTCGCAGCTCATCCAACCGGCGACCGACCGCGATCTTGGTCGAGATGCGGGCAATCGGGTATCCGGTCGCTTTCGAGGCGAGCGCCGACGAGCGGCTCACCCGTGGATTCACTTCAATGACCGCGTAGTCCCGGCTGTCAGGATCGAGCGCGTATTGAACGTTGCAGCCGCCTTCGATTCCTAAAGCCCGGATGATCTTGAGAGCTGACGAACGGAGCATCTGATACTCGTGGTCGGAGAGCGTCTGGGATGGCGCCACGACGATGCTGTCGCCTGTGTGGACGCCCATCGGGTCGATGTTCTCCATATTGCAGATGGTGATGCAGGTGTCTGCCCGGTCGCGCATCACCTCGTACTCGAGCTCTTTCCAGCCGATCAGCGATCGCTCGATCAGCACTTGACCGATGGGACTCGCACCGATGCCGCTCATGACGATCTGCTCCAACTCCTGCTTGGTATGGGCAATGCCTCCCCCCGTGCCGCCGAGCGTGTAGGCGGGGCGAATGACGAGCGGGAGCGGCACCTCCGCCGCGAATGCCTTGGCTTCCTCAAGCGTGGTGGCGATGACCCCGGGCACGACTGGCTCGCCGATCCTCTCCAACAGTTGCTTGAAGAGGGAACGATCCTCGGCTTGCTCAATCGCATGCAACGATGTGCCGAGCAGCCGCACCCCATAGCGCTCAAGGATACCCAGCTTCGAGACGGCAACCGCCAGATTCAGGCCCGTCTGGCCACCGAGTGTGGCGAGAAGACCCTCCGGGCGCTCGCGTTGGATTACTCGCTTGATGACGTCGGGCGTCAACGGCTCGATATAGACGGCGTCGGCAACGTCCTCATCGGTCATGATTGTCGCCGGGTTGGAGTTAACCAGGACCGTCCGGAGGCCCTCCTCACGGAGGGCTTGGCACGCCTGGGTGCCGGCGTAGTCGAACTCCGCGGCTTGCCCGATCACGATCGGACC
>DASYWB010000074.1:0-7371 GCA_035936495.1 Thermomicrobiales bacterium | reverse complement strand
GCGTAGGCGAGCGCGACGAGGCCGACCTCACCGTTTCCGAGGGCAAAGCGCTCCTTGGCTTCGGGAAGAAAGAGCGTCAAGACCCCACCGAGCATGTCGTTGGTGAAGTGCCCGAGCATCAGTACCACGAGCGCGCGGTTGCGTAGTGAAGCGATCACGGTTCGTTCGTCTCTCCGGGCCTCCGCGGATCTTGACCACTCAAGCCTCGGTCGTCGCCACTCTAACCCGTTTGAGCAACTCGGTATACTACCCACAAGGAGATAGATTCGTGACGATGGGCAGCGAGGCGCCCAGGGGGTACAACATGGTAACAATCAACGATACGGCTCAGGTACTCGATGACCTTCGACAACGCGTCGACCGGATTGGGGTGCGTCTTTGACGTCGATGCCTTCGAGCGGGAAGTCGATGATCTAGACCGGCAAAGCGGCGAACCTGGATTTTGGGACGACCCTGACACCGCGCAGCGTGCCATGCGCCATCTCGGCGAGCTCCGAAGCCGCCTCAGCACCTTCCAGGAGCTACGACAAACGATTGGCGACCTTTCCGAGCTGGTGACCATCGCCGGCGACGATGAGTCGTTGGCCGCGGATGTGGCCTCAGAGGCGTCGGCTGCGGAGGCCAAGCTCAGCCGGCTCGAGCTCGAATTGGCGCTTACCGGGCCGTACGATCAATCGGACGCGATTGTCGTCGTCCATTCGGGTGAGGGCGGTGTTGACGCGCAAGATTTCGCGAGCATGCTGGCCCGGATGTATCTGCGCTGGGGCGAGCGGCAGGACCTGAAAGCCGAGCTTCTCGACCAAACAGAGGGCGAGGAAGCCGGCATCAAGAACGCGACAATCGAGTTCCGCGGCGCGAACGCCTATGGATTCATGAAGGGCGAGGCCGGCGCGCATCGTCTAGTAAGGCTCTCTCCATTCGATGCGGCGCACCGCCGGCATACCGCATTCGCCCTTGTTGAGGTTCTGCCGGAGCTCCAGGGTCAGACATCCATCGAGATCAGGCCTGACGATGTGCGCATGGATGTGTTCCGTGCGTCGGGAGCCGGCGGACAGCACGTCAATAAGACGAGTTCCGCGGTGCGGCTCACGCATATCCCGACCGGGATCGTGGTGACGTGTCAAAACGAGCGCAGTCAGCTTCAGAACCGTGAGTCCGCGATGAAGATCTTGGGCGCGCGCCTGATGGAGCGCCAGCTCCGCGAGGAATCAGAAGAACGCGCGAAGATCAAGGGCGAGCACACCGCGGCCGGCTTCGGACACCGGATCCGGTCGTACGTGCTGCACCCGTATACCCAAGTCACGGACCACAGAACAGAGACGAGCATCGGGGACGCCCAGGCCGTTTTGGACGGCGCGATCACCCCGTTCATCAACGCCTACCTGGAGCAGCAGATGGGGCTGGAAGAGCCGGCTGCCGAAGGAAAGGTGCTGGGGTAACGGAACGCGCGCCGATGCCGAGTGGGTGAGTTGTTCACCGGTCACGCGGGCACGCCGTGCTAAAATGGTATCCGCTTATAGGGCATTTTCTAGGAGCAGCGTGTCGGCGCCGGCTATGCTTGATCTCGACCGTCATCAACGCGCCTCCATCCTTGATCCAGCAGCGATCGAGCGGAAGCTGGCGCTCAACACCTACAGCGTTGATCCAAGCCGGGCGCATATCCGGATTATCGATCACGACGTCTGCCTGCGCTGCGAGCGCCAGCAATGCATCAATTGCTGCCCGGCAAACTGCTATGTCCCCATGGACGACGGCCGCGTGGTCTTCTCCTACGAGGGTTGCGTCGAGTGCGGTTCCTGCCGGATCGTCTGCCACGTCTTTAATAATATCGAGTGGACTTATCCCCGTGGCGGGTACGGGGTTCTATATCGATTCGGATAATTCGGGGCCGCCCTGGTCCGGGCCGCCCCGTGAGGAGCAGATCAATAAGTGTATTGGACTCGCAAGCATGTCCTCGTCTGCACGGCGATTCATTGCCAGAAAAAGGGGGCGATGGATGTCGCCGGCCGGCTCAGGCTCGAGATCATCCGCAAAGGGCTGGATGCCGAGATTCTCGTCAATAATTGCGGCACCATCGATCTCTGTGACATCGGGCCGAACATCGTGGTCTATCCCGACAACATCATCTACCGAGGGGTGACGGTCAAAGACATCCCGGACATCATCGAGTATTTGCGTGGTGGACCGCCCGTTGAGCGCCTGTTGCTCGAACCCGAGGGCACGGAGGAACGGGCGCGGCATGACTTCTACCTCGCGGCCGTCGACCCGGATCCCACCCGGCCGGCGGCCACGTTTGAAGAGCTCGCGTCTCATCACGGCTTCGACATCGAATGGGTCACCGAACAGCAACGCCGCGGCTTCATCGCGAGAAAGCCGGGCGCGGATGGCGAGCCGGAGACGATCACGGTGACGAAAAAGGCCCGCGTGCGCTATCGCGTCTAATAGACCGGGGAACTCTTAACAGGGCGTATACTGACGCTTAGGCGGCCAACTGGCGGCATTTCTCCGGCCCTGTTCACCGAAAGGGCCTCGCCACGTGACCAACCGCGAGCCAATCCCAAAAACCGAGGCTCCACCCCGCCATCGCGCCGAACCCAGCGAGCCCGCGTCTGGTGGCGGTCAGCCTACGCGGATAGCAGCTGAGGCCAGCGACACCAGGCAGAAGCACCGGCGATCTTCCCGCGCGCGGCCCGACGCGCATGCTCCGGCCGCTCCTCCGGCGCCTGATGAAGACGCCGTGCCCGCCCGTAGCCCTTGGCTCCACCTTCGCCGCAGGCCGGTGCTGACCCGCGTCGTCCTTGCCGTGGCGCTAGTGGTGATCGCGACGCTCACGAACCTATCATTTCTCGGTTGGGGACTCTTTGTCGTCTTCGGGGTGCTCTTCGTGCCGGTCTCCCGGGCGCGTTCGTTCGTTCTCTCGTTTGTACCCTATGGCGCGGTCTGGTTCGTCTTCACGGCGCTTCGCTCGCTGGCTGACGAGACGTTATTGGCACGAACCGTCAATCTTCGGGTCGCGACGTTCGAGCGCTTCCTGTTCGACGGCCAGTTGCCGACCGTGGTGCTGCAACAGCGCTTCTTCGATCCCGAGAACCTACACTGGTGGGACTATCTCCTAACGGGGGTTCACTGGTCATACTTTTTCGTCCCGCACATCGTGGCGATCCGACTTTGGCAGCGGCACCCCGCCCTGTTCAAGCACTTCCTGGCGTCGATGACATTGCTGTTGACGGTCGGGCTTGGCATCTACTTTCTTATCCCGTCAAATCCTCCGTGGATGGCTGGCGAACCATTCAACAGCCCGGCGGCGCCAACGGTGCTGAGAGTCATGCAGCCAGTCGGCGAGCAGCTTGGTGGCGGAATCTACCGGGCGAGCTATCGGGTCATCGGCGAGTCCAACCCGATTGCCGCGATGCCCTCGATCCATATGGCGATCACCTTTCTCCTCGTCTTCCCAGCCCGCGGCATCGGCCAGCGGTGGGAAATCGTGGCGTGGCTCTATGCCGCGTCAATGGGCCTGGCGCTGGTCTATCTCGGCGAGCATTATGTCATCGACGTGGTGGTTGGCATGGCGATTACCGCCTATGGCTGGTACACCGCCGGTGCCTGGCGCCGGAGGCTTCGCATGTTGTCTGACCACCAACGAGCCCGTGCGGCGGTGCGCTCTCGCGGGACCGCACCTTCGGCTCCAAGCTGATGAGCCGGCGGTTCTCTTGCTCCGCTGCCCCGGTCACAACCCGAGCATGTCCGCGAAGCGCGGGCTCAGCATCCGATAGTATCGCGACATCTCAGGCGGATCGAGGCGCCTCAGCAGCGCCCGTGCATCAGAAATGTCGGATGGCTCCACGCCCGTCATTCCACCGAGCGATTGGTCGATGAGGCGGACGAGGCATCCGCTCAGGCGGGCAATGCTCGCGGCGAGCACCCTCGGAGAGTGCCGCCCGACCGCACTCGGCGGCCAGTCGCCGAGACGCGGCGGCGGCCACCCCTCCGGTGAAAACCCTGGGAACTCACCGACACCGAGCGGCTCCGCCGTGGCCCAGTCCGGGACCGCGACTCGCGGCGGCGCGTAGATGCCCGGCGTCCGGTCCTCCAGGGCGATGAGCGCGAGCGGCACCTCGACCCGGCCAGGAAAACGCTCTGATGGGACCGGGAAGCGGGCCAGCGTTCCAGGATGGTGCGGCGGATTCTCGGCGCTGAAGGCAACCGCGGCAGTCATGAGCGTCTCGAGTGACTCCGTCGTCGGCCGCCCATACCGCACGGCGGGACCGTCCGTGCTCGTCAGCCGGCCACGAATCGTGAGTCGTGTAATTTCTCCCGTCTCGCTTTCCGCTTCCAGCTCAACCGTCCCGTTGTCAGACTGGCGACGAGCCGCCGGCTGCCAGGATCCCCGGGCGCTGAGGTAGGCGTCGAGCTCTTGCTCCGAATCAACCCGGATTGGAATATGGGTCGCGGCGTTCATGCCGGCGGACCTGCGGGAGCTGACCGCCGGGAGGGAGAGCGCCCTCCAACCCAGTGCGCGTCCGTCGCCCCCTGCACCACGCGGTTCACAGGACCGATCGCGACAAGCACGTCAAGGCAGGCCTGGAAACGACCGGCTTCCGGGATGTCTCTACGGCTGCGCATGGGCCAGCTCAACCGGATGGTACCGGCCTCCGCGAGGTACCCCAGGCGAAACGTCCGTTGGCCCTGATCCGATCCGGGAAGCGAAAGATTCTCGGCGTTGGCGGCGAAGATCTTCGCGATTCTTGGGTCGACGTTGAACCGCTTTTCACTCTCGGCACCAACTTCCTCCTGGTGGAGCGCTTCGGAGATCACCCAGTCGGTTCCACCCGCCGCGTCCACGAGCTCAACGCGAAACTCTCTGCCAAGACCATTCGGGGCGCGGGCGACCTGGCCACTGGCAAGGTGACCAGCATAGCGGCCGGAGGCCCTTGCCTCATCAACGTCAACCTCTCCTTCAAGAAGAGCCGCGAGCGGGGCCAGCGCCGCCTCGAGGTCCCGCTTAGCAGCGCGATTGAACTTCGCCGCGAGATAGCCCGTCGCGATCAACGACAGCATCACGATTCCGCACATCGCGAGTGCAAACAGGAGATACGTGCTCACGCCTCTATCGTCCTTCAATGCTTGTCTCATACAGCGCTAGGCGCGCTCTGGAGAGTGTAACCATTCGAGAAGCTGTCGGTCCCGCCGTATTGGCGCCGAGCGGCCTAGTCGCCGGAGCTCACCGCCGTCTGGTTCGCGGCCAACCGGCGGGCGCGGTCGCTGATGATCGTTCGCTCGCCGTCCTTGATCAAGGTCCCCGCGACGAATGAAGCACCCGCGGCGGCGATCCCGGCGAAGCCATTGATCAGCAGAGCAAGGTAATAGTTCCCCGTGACGTCGTAGATCACCGCGTCGAAGAACGCGCCAAAGCCGACACCGAGGTTCATGAAGGTGAACATCGTCCCGAAGATAAGCCCGATATTGGCCGGCCCGAACGAGTCCGCCGCGAGCGCCGCGGTCAGTGGCGTTGTGGCCGACCAGGAGATCCCCAGCACGACCGCGTATCCGAAGACGAGGCTCCCCTCCGGTAGGAGAAAGAGCAGGAAATAGGCGATTCCGCGGAGGGCGTAGGTAACCCCGAGAACACCGGCTCGATCCGTCTTGTCGGCCATCCATCCCAGCGCCAGCGAGCCAGCGACACTGAACACCGCGATGATGCTGATCACGTCCACCGCATCCATGGGGTGCATACCCATGTCATCGGCATAGGCCATAAAATGCGTGTTGGCGAACGCCATGGTGAAGCCACAGACCATGAAGCCAAACGCGAGCAACCAGAAGACAGGCGTCGTGAACGCTTGCCTCGGTGCCAACGACTCAGCGAAGTCCCTGGGTGCGGCCCTGCCCTCGCGCATCGCCACGCGCGCCGGTGGTATCGCGGGCCCGTCACGCAGGAGGAAGAGCCCAAGGGGCGCCATGACCAGGAGGAGGAGCGCCGCGAGCAAGCGATAGGTCGTCTGCCAATCCGTGAGGGTGAGCGTCCACGCGGCGGCGGGAACGATGATGAGCTGACCAAGTGGCGTACCCGATGTCGCCAGCGACAGCGCGGCACTGCGATGGCGCGTGAACCACCGGCTCACCAGGGCCGTGGTATTCACCGGACTGGTGGCGGCGAATGCAATGCCGCCGAGCAACCCGTAGAGGAGGTAGACCTGCCAGAGTTGAGAGACGAAGGAGAGCGGAATCAGCACGAGACCGACGAGGACCGCCCCCACGACCAAGACCCGGCTTGGGCCGGCGCGGTCGACCACCCAGCCCACCACTGGCTGACACAGCGACAGCACCACCATATTGATGAGAACCGCGGCGGTGAGATCGGAGCGGCCCCAATCGAAGTCTTGAGCTACCGGCTTCAGTACCACGCCGAAGAGGAAGCGGGCGCCGGCGGTGGACATCAAGATGACCGCGACGGTGCCAACGATGACCCATCCGTACCATGTCGGAAGTCGGCGCACCGGCAATCTCCTCGTCTCGGCAATGCCGGGGTTCAGCTTAGCCGAAAATCGTGCCCCCCGCACGATCTCTCAGACTGCCATTCCCGCGATCGCCTCCGTCATGACCGCCCGTTCTCGGCGTGACCTCTCCGCGCCCTCCGCACTCGTTGTTCGGCATCCAGGGGCGTGCTACCATCGCCATGGATACAGGGCGGCACGGCTCGCCCATGATGCATTTCCCGGGGGAACGTTACATGGCCGTCGAGCCGTTGATTCACGATTTGAGTAAAGAAGGCCGCCGCGCCGTTCGCATGCCCGAACCGGACGTTCCCAAGACCGACCTGCCGCCGGAGATGTGCCGGCAAGAGCTAAGCTGGCCGGAAGTCAGTGAGATCGATGTCATCAGGCACTACACGCGCCTGAGCCAGAAGAACCACGCGATTGACATCAACATGTATCCGCTTGGCTCGTGCACCATGAAGTACAACCCCAAGATCAACGAGGCGGTCGCTCGGTATCCTGGCTTCGCGGGCATTCATCCCTACCAGAATGAGGAGACCGTTCAGGGCGCGCTGGAGCTCATGTGGGAGCTTCAGCAAATGCTTGCCGAGATCTCCGGCTTTGACCACGTGACCTTGCAACCAGCGGCTGGCGCCCATGGTGAGTTAACGGGCGTCCTCATGATCCGGGCCTATCACCAGGGCCGTGACGACCAGGGGCGCCGAAAGATCCTGGTTCCCGACTCGGCCCACGGCACGAACCCGGCGACCGCCGTGATGGCGGGATTTGAGGTCGTGACGATTCCATCGGACAGCCGGGGCAACGTGGACCTTGAGCGCATCCGCGCCGAGGTTGGCCCGGACACCGCTGGACTGATGATCACGAACCCCAACAC
>DASYWB010000073.1:0-3037 GCA_035936495.1 Thermomicrobiales bacterium | reverse complement strand
CTCGGTCGGCCGATCTTCGCGACCGACACCTGGTACAAGGCGTTTGGGATCGAAACCCGCCCCCCGTGGTTCCTTGACCGGGCACAGGGCGGCGGCATGTGGCTGATGAACGGCGCCCACATGGTCGACCGCACCTGTTGGGTGCTGGGGTCGGAGGTCGCCGCTGTCAAGGCGTGGATCGGATCGCCGATCCATGACATCGCCGCCGATGACGCCAACATGGCGCTGCTTGAGCTGCGGAACGGTGTGCACGTGAGCATCGCCCACGCCGGTTTCAACAAGCGCGGCGTGGCGAAGTGCGAGGTCGAGGTGAGCTGTACCGGGGGTATGCTGCTCTTTGACTCCTACTCTCACCGCCTATGCGTCGATCAGGATGGCCAGTATCAGCCAGTCGAAGTCGAGCGGGTCGATCCATTTGTGGCGGAGTTACAGAACCTGGTCGGCGCCATCAGAGGGCGGGAGTCGCTGGAGGTGGATCCCGCTTGGGGGCGACACATCGTCGACGTCCTGACGGCCTGCGAGGAGTCATCGCGGTCGGGCCGCGAGGTCCTGATCTAACCGGTTGACCGCGAACGATTGGATACGGAGTCGGGGCGGATGGCGTCGGGAAGGAGCGGTTTCGCCCCCGCGCGGTGGCTGCCCGGGACGATCCCGGCGCGATTGAGTCGAAGTCCGTATTCAAACACGCCCGTCGGGAGGCGCTATGGCTCGCGCGGGTGGCGCGCCTGGGGCCCGAGCGCGGCAATTCGCGCATCGAGCCCGTCCTGGGCGGCTTGGAGCACGGCCATCGTCGACCGGACGGAGGGACCCGAAATGGCGGGCTCGCGATCCTCGCGGACTGCCCTGAAGAATTCGGCATCCTGCCGTGCCATCGGAGTCTCGAGGCCCTCAGACGGCGGCGCATCGACCAGGAGGCGCTCGTTGTCCCGCAAGCGGCTATCAGCAAAGAGGACGGTCGTCTCCTCGCCGATAATCAGGTAGTCGTGGATGGAGATGTGGGTGTGGTACGACATCGCGATCGTGGCAATCTGGTCCCGCTGCGTGCGAAGCACCAGGCTCAGGTCCATGGGAATATCGAGGTCTCCGCTCGGAAGCGCGATCTGGGAGACGGTCTCAACCGCTTCTCCCCGGTCGGCCACTCCGAGCAGCCAGAGCGCGGCGTCGACGGCATGGCAGCCATGGTGCCAGAGGAGGTTATCGGTCCAGGAGCGGCGCCTGCCCCGCCAGTTCACGTTCTCACGGCGGCCGAACATGTACCGGCTGACGATTGAATGCGGGTGGAGCTCGCCCACCTGCACCATACGCCGCGCCTCGATCAAGGCGGGGGAGTAGCGTTGCGTATGGCAGACCATGAGCCGCCGGTCCACCTTCTCCGCCAGACGAGTGAGGCGATCCGTCTCGGCGAGCGACGTGGCCAGTGGGATCTCACAGAGGACGTGCTTGCCGGCGTTGAGCGCCTGTTCCGTCTGACCGGCGTGGAGATCCGTCGGCGAGCAGATGATGACAGCGTCGACCTCCGGGTCGGCGAGGAGATGTCCTGGGTCGGTGGATGCTTCAGACATGCCGAACTTGAGTCCGAACTCGGCGGCGGATTCCTCCGATGGGCCGGCGACGCCGTATAGGCGCAGATCGGTCCAGGTCGGAGCGCGTCGTAGCGCCAGAATAGTTCGGGCGTGATCCTGGGCGATCGAGCCATAGCCGAGGATGGCGATGTTCACCGGTCGTTCCCTCCCGTCATGAGCGAGGACATGTGATGAAGCATGATGGCATGGTTCTGGTGGATAGTCACTGTCACGTCTCACCATCCTGGTACGAGCCGGTGGAGAGCTTGCTGTACCAGATGGAGCGGAACGATGTCGCCCAGGCGATCCTCATCCAAATGATGGGGCAAGAGCACAACGACTATCTCCTCGATTGCTTGCGCCGGTTCCCCGGCACCTTCGCGGCGGTCGTGATCGTGGACGTGGATCGCCCCGACGCCCCAGGGGTTCTGGAGCGTCTCGCCGAGCAGGGAGCCAGCGGCGTCCGTCTCCGCCCGGGCACGCGCTCTCCCGGTGGCGATCCCCTGGCGATCTGGCGCGCGGCGGCCGGTCTCGGCTTATCGGTCAGCTGCCTCGGCACGAGCGATGAGCTCGGGTCCGATGCGTTCGCCCGCCTGATCGAGGCCGTCCCAGGGCTTCCCATCGTGATCGAGCACCTGGGATCGGTGAGCGCCCCGGACCTCGACTCGCGGCAGCAGGCGGCACGCCTCAAGGTGTTCGAGCTGGCGCGATTCCCGAATGTCTACATCAAGATTCCCGGCCTCGGCGAGTTCTGCACGCGCGCCAAGCCAGCGGCCGATCCATTTCCTTTCACCCGTCCCGTCCCACCGCTCCTCGAACGGGCCTATGACGCGTTCGGACCACGCCGCATGATGTGGGGCAGCGACTACCCGCCCGTGAGCAGCCGCGAGGGGTATGCCAACGCGCTCCGTTTCCCGATGGCGGCCCTTGCCGAAAAGAGTGAGGACGAGAGGCGCCTCATCTTCGGCGAGGTCGCCGGGACAGTCTTTCCGATTCGGTAGGCAGCGCGAGAACGGGTAATCCGCTGATGGGGAGAGGGGGTCCCCGAGCTCAGTGAGGGCTGCTCGCCGTCCTACCGCGAGGCTCTATCCGGACTCGGTATAAGCCCGCGGCGCTCAGCCAGCGAGGCTTCGCCGGTGTTGGTATGGGGGTCGGGTGGGTAGGCCGAGTCGAAGGCCTTTGCCGCCTCGTCCGGCGGCATTCGCGCCCGTTCGAGGTGCTGGAGGCCAGCGGGGAGCGCGTGGTTGTAGAGCCGGATCTTCTCGTCGAGGCTTTCAGCCAGGGTCAGGTAATCTCGCCTCGCGTTGGCCCGCGCGATAGCCCGGAAGGCGTCGTCCTCACGAGACGGGCTGCTCGTGTCGCGACTTGCGCGCGTAAACTCATGCCACCACGAACGGACATCCCAGCGCGATCGCGGCCTGGTCTGTTCTGAGTTCGGCTCGTCCGGCGGTGAATCCCGTGGCTGATACTTGGAG
>DASYWB010000072.1:0-2561 GCA_035936495.1 Thermomicrobiales bacterium | reverse complement strand
GATGAGGAAGCCCAAGACCATCTCGGTGACGACCGCGCCCGCGACGAAGATGAAGGTGATGGTCATCTGCCCGTCGAGAGGGTCGCGGAGGATCTCCCCAGCGAGAAAGACGACGACCGCCGGGATGGCGACGACGGGGATATATCCGGCGATGCTTCGGATGTCCTCACGGGTCACTTCCTGATCCGAGAGCCAGGTGAAGAAGGCACCGATGGTCAGGACCGCAAGCGCCGCTACGGCGCCCACGATGAGCGTGCCGAGGAACGCGCGCGCGGGGTCGGTGATGTTGAACAGGTCGCGATAGTTGTCCCAACCGACGAACCGGCTGACCTGGCCATAGCGGAAGTCATACCGGCTGGTCGCGAACGCGTAGATCAGTGGGAAGACGGTCAGCAGGAAGACCCAGACGACGGCGGGGAGGAGGAAGAGCCACTTCCACCAGCCGCGGCCGAGCGGATGCCGGTCCTGGACCCACCAACGCAGGGCAGCCCATGGGATGACCGCGGCAACAGCGAAACTGAGCCAAGCTAAGAGCAGTCCACTCCCGAGTGTCGATGCGTCCTCATCGGCGACAGCGAGGTGCGTGGCGACGTAAAAGGAAACCGTCATCGCCGCCAGGGCGCCAGCAGAGATCGCGACGCTCTGGATGAACCGTTCAGTGCGCGGGAAGGCGACAGCCGAGATCGCGGCCACCAGCGCACCGAACCAGCTCATGGTCACGAGCCAGCCGTTACCGGAGCGGACGAGCTTGTCGCCGATCGCGCTGAGCTCAAGGCCGCTGCCGTCCTCAAGCCGCACGGCCGGCAGCGTGTACGCAAAGAGGCCGCCGGCAGTGAGCGCCATCAGCACCGCGATCGAGGGCGCCCACGACCGGAGACCGCCGGTCATCTCGACCGTGGGGGCCGTCTCGCGTGATCCTATGCCCGCGTGGGGCGCCGGGACTGGCCCGGTGGACTCGGCGTGGGCCATCGCTACTCCGTGCAAAAAGTCTTAGAACCGCGGTTTGGAGCCGAAGCCGGACCCTGAGCGGGAACCGGACTGTTCCGGTTCCCGCCCTGGGTGGCCTAGAGGTCGAGCGACCGCTTGTACAGCTCGAGCTGCTGTTCGACGCCCAGATTCTCATTGATCTGCCGGAAGTCCTCGGCCATCTCCTGGAGCGCTTGGCCAGGATCCTTGCCCTGGGAAACCGCCTCAGAGAGGCGGATGTCCATTGCGGTCCAGTACTCGAAGGTTCCGGGAATCCGCAGGTATGGGAGCTGGTTTGGGTTCTGGAAGGTATCGTAGTAGGCCTTGGTGTAGTCCTGCGCATCTTGTGGGTCCCAACCCTGGGCCACGTAGTCCTCGACGTTGCCCGTGCCTTCGGGCGGGAGGATCTGATAGGTCTTGCCTGGATCGACGCCGTCCGTGCCACGAGCGGCATAGAAGCGCTGCTTCGGCTCGGTCGCGGTGAGCGCCAGGAAGTAGTAGGCGAGGTCCGCGTTCTCCGAGGCCGACATGATGACGCCGGCCCACGAGCCGCCGGTGGTGTTGCCGGCGATGTTCGGTTCCTCAACCGTGTACTCCTCACCACTCTTGGGATCGACGTAGGCCGTCGTGCCTGGCAGTTGGGCCGTGCCGATCTTGCTTTTAACGAAGGAGTCGCGTTCCACCGCGAGCGCCGCCACGTCACCCCAGCTGTAGGTGAAGACCGCGTTGCCGCGCAGGAAGTAATCCCACGCCTCACCGAGCGCCCAACTGATCATCGCCTGCGGTCCATATTGGACGAGCTGGAGGTAGGTCTCCATCGCTCGCTGATGGCCCTGGCTCTGGACGAGCGGCTCCATGTTTTCAGGGTCGAACCAATAGAGCTTCGGGTTCTCAGGTCCGATGACATAGGGTGCCGACAACGACATGAAGTGGAACATGCCCTGGCCGCCGACCTTGAGGTGCATCGAGATGCCGTGGCCTTCGCCGGCGTCGCCGCCCAGCGGCTTGCCCGTGAAGTACTTGGCGATGTCGAGAAGCTCGTCCCAGGTCCTGGGCACGCCGAGCGCGTAGCCGTACTCGCTCTCGAACGCCTGGTGGTGCTCAGGGTCCTCGTGGAGGTCTCGCCGGTAGTAGAGCGCCTGGCCATCACAGTCGTAGGGCACGACGTATTTCTCCCCACCATACATGCGCAGTGCCTGGATAGCGGGGAGCTCGTCTTCGAACTCGAACTGCGGGAACTTCCCGCTCGTATCGTCGTAGAACTCATCATAGGGTCGGATGAACTCGCCGCCGACGAGCTCACCAAGCCACCACATGCCGATCATCGCCGCATCGAACTGGTTGCTGCCCGTCGCCGCGTCATTGAGAAGCCTCGGAAACGCCTGGCCGATGGGATCAAGGACGAGGTTGAGCGTGGCGCCGGTCGCCGCCTCGAATTCGTCGCGGACCTCTTCCCAAGGGATCTTGACTGAGTCGTCGATGGACTGGACCGTAAGCTCCTTGCCGGCCCAACCGCAGGCATCGCCAGCACAGGGGGTAGCGACGACCGGCGCGGTTGTGGCACCGCCAGTCGCTGGTGTTACGTCTTGAGCGGC